>CAYMVB010000311.1:0-37146 GCA_964393665.1 uncultured Desulfobacteraceae bacterium
GGGAGAGAGAAGTCCTCAAGATGGTTGGCGAGGGTTATAAAAACAAGGATATTGCTGATTTCCTCTGTATCAGCATGAAAACCGTGCAAAAACACCGGGACAACATTATGAGAAAATTGGATCTTCATACGGCATCACTCTTAACGAGTTATGCTATTGAAAAAGGACTGGTTGAGAAAGCACAAAAGCAACCCCCAACAATAGTATAAAATAAATCCTCACCAAGATGCCTCGAAAGACTCTAAAATTGCTTTTTTGTGATATTGGATGCAAACAACCCAGAGTGATAAAACCAAGTACTTTATGACCCATCGCTTGTTCCCCCATTTTTTTTGGCTAGCATACCCATCACCTTTTCGTAATAAAGGTACCTATTTTTTTAAATGAGACTAACGAGAAATAAAAAGATAGATTGATTTCGGGATGTATACCAGTACTCACGGACAGGATAAACTGCCTTTCGCTACTGTTGTACTGAAAAATACTTCTGTAAATACATGTTCCACCCTATTTACATATCTTTTAGAAGTGTTTTTATTGATCAGTAGAAAAAAACCAGCAATTTTGAGTTTTTTGCAGGGTGTTTGTGTGGGCATTACCGAAGATCGCGTTGTATTAATAGACATAGAAGGCAATGGTAGCATTTTACCCCGACCGCAGAAAACCACGGCTTTAGCCGTGGATGAATACGCCTATAATCGGGATGACGCACTACTAAGCGCCGCCGTTCGCGAAGCGAATCGGCGAAACCAAGTGGTGCCGAGGGCTTGCCCGTGGGGTTCCACTATCAGCTCAATAAAAAATTGTTAATGTTTTATGGTAAGGCTTTTTCTTAAAATCACCTTTTTGGCCTAAATTCCACAATAGCCAATCTATCTCAAAGGCACGCACATTTTTTCCCATACGATGCAGTTCCTGCTTAATCAGTTCTACGGCCCAAATAGTATTTGCCCTTATCTCAATTTCTTGGGCGGCCCCAGATACAATAGGCGTTTGTCTGTCAACTATATATGCGAGAGAAGGCTCGTAATGCAACACCCCCAGTTGGCGAAGTACCTGAGGCAGCTTATAATCGGCAAAGGCGGTGAGCTTATCAATATCAATAAAATTCCCCCATTTTCTCCCGCCTAACGCCCCGTAAAGGTCGGCGGCACATATTTGCGCCCGCTTGTAGAAAAAAACCTTCTTCCCGTTGTATCGGGCTGTATCCCTGAAGGATGGCAATTTATCGGCAAGAAGCCTTGTCAAATCAATTGCGGAACCCCTGGCTTTTTCAACCAGATTATAGACCTTTCCATGAAAATTTCTGACAAGCAAGCTGCCCAGCTGATTAAGGATTTTCGCCCTCTCTTCCATTAACTGCAAGTGCCCTTCACCGCCTAATATGTTTTTTAAGCTATCACGGGAAAGTCCTATTAAATATTCGGGCTCGGTGAATTTAACACCTGACTGTATAGCTTTTTTTAATGAGGCCGCCATCGCGTAATAGCCGGAGATTGGTTTGGAATCGTATGTTATCTCCCACTTTTTCTCTCCTGATTCAGGCCAGAAGCAAAAGTTAAGGCTGTCGAGAATCAAAATATAAGAGACAGTATCTTCATCACTGCCGGAAAAATGGTAATATCTGTCCCACGAAGGTATAGAAATGCTGCCATTAAAGATTTTCTCTGAAAGGGACACAATAGCCTTCTTGTCAATAAAGACATAGCTACTGGTCTCTGCTATCTCCTTTGATGTCTCAATAACCTCCCACATGCTCGTTCCATAGAAAGATTGCTGTTATCTTCTCTCCTTATCTTTTTTACATGACAGATCAGCCCTCTGTATTAAACGTCAACATCTTCGAGGTGTTCAATAATTGAATCCATGCCGTCAAACAGAATTAATTCTGATATTACATGAATAATAAAAAATTAATATAAAAATATAATATAGGTTACATTGCTGAATTGATTCTTGACACAACGATATTATTTACATATATCTATTCAAAAGAGATTACTAAGTAAATTGACATTGTTTGCCCTTTGAAAATGCCTTGTGTGGATATGTATTTTCATTTCTTTTATGTGCCATTTTTCTAAGTTTATAAGCTTATTTTTTTTGCAAACCCTACCCTTTTTAGTAACATTTTTTTGCAGGAGAATGGATTTTTGAAACAGTATATTACGGCCTTTAAAATTTTTCTTTTACTATCAGTATGCTTCTTATCATACCCCGTTAAAGGGGCTGCTCAGGAGGAGGCCACCTCATCCAATCAATCTCAAGTCACCAACAAAATTGTCGAGAAGCTGACACTAACCAAGGCAACAATGTGTGAAAGCATAAACAATTTCATTCCAGAAAATGAGGCAATAGTCTTCTCTGTAGAATCAAAAAGGGTGTTCTGTTTCACCAATTTTAACCCTGTACCTAAAAAAACGTATGTTTACCATATCTGGTATTATAAGGATGCGGTTATTACTAAACATAGACTCTCACTCAATCCTCCACAATGGTCAACATATAGCTCCATGCAGCTGCGAGATTATGACAAGGGTCCATGGAGGGTAGAAATAACTGACGAAAATAACAAAATCTTCCGTATATTGAGGTTTAGTGTCACAGATTAAAATTTCATGAAAAATTTCTTTCTCTACCTATTTAGCATGCAATTGACGGATCTAATCGATATTGCATTGATTAGCTATATTATCTTCCGTCTGTATGCGCTCTTTAGAGGCTCAACAGTGCTTCGTGTACTAATCGGCATTGTATTCCTCTGGTTTTTTCAGAGAATAGCCTCTTCAATGAATTTAATTCTTACAAGTTGGGCCATTCAGGGTATTATTGCGGCTGCTGCTATCATAGTGATTGTTATCTTTAGAAACGAAATACGCTCTGTTCTTCAAACAAAGAACCTAAAAACACTGCTTTGGTCTTATTCTATAAAAAACACACAAACCCCTATAGAAATTATATCAGATAGCGTTTTTGAGTTAGCTAAGAATAATTATGGTGCCCTTATTGTCATTAGGGCAAAGAATAACCTTCAGGATATTGTCCACAGTGGGATCACATGGAATGGTAGCCTTTCAAAGGAGATGATTTTAAGTATCTTCTGGCCTGGAAACCCTGTTCATGACGGAGCGGCGATTATACAGGGCGGTCAAATATCCCAAGTCGGTGCAATCTTGCCGGTATCAGGACAAAAAAATCTGCCATCTCAGTATGGAACTCGTCATAGAGCAGCCTTAGGTTTAACGGAGCAATCTGATGGCGTAGTTGTTGTCGTATCTGAAGAGACCGGCAGGGTAGCGATTGCTAAGGATGGCCAGCTAAATTTTTTCTATACACAGGAAAATTTTCTAAAAACCCTGAGGGAATACCTTAATCAAGGAGATGAACAGAGGGCCATTTCTAAAAAAAGATTCAGACTCGAGACTTCAATTGCAGCCATTGTATCATTCTTGTTTGTAACAGCCATTTGGTTTTTCTTCGCCAGGGGCATGGATACTATAGTTAATCTTGATGTTCCTATAGAATACATGAGCCGCCCTCAAAAAATGGAAATTTTAGATACATCTGTAAACAAGGTTCGTTTTCAGTTGAGCGGTTCAAGCGCAATTCTTAAATCAATATCCCCGGACCAGGTACAGGTGCGTTTAGACCTCAGTAAAGGGGTTATTGGAGACAATTCTTTTACCATAACAAACAAGAATGTAAGCCTTCCGCCCGGGGTATTGCTAAAATCAATAGAACCAACTGTCATAGATGTTAAACTTGACGAACAAGTGGATAAAGAACTACCCGTGCAGGTTGACTGGGTTGGAAAATTGCCCTCCCATTTAATCCTAACAGATGTTGAAATAAAACCAGAAAAAATAGTGGTTACAGGGGGTAAAAGCATACTTGAAAAACTTTCAACAATATATACGGAAAAGGTCAGACTCGACAGCATAGAAAAATCAGGTGAAATCAGTGTTAATTTGACATTAAACCCTGCATCTTTAAAGGTTACGCAGGGATCAAGTGAGAAAATAAAAGTGAACTATGCCGTAAAAAAAAGGGCATTCTACCCTATACAAGAATAGAAAACCAAAATAACGGTTCGTTACGAGTTAATTGAGAAATTTGGTAAACCACCTCCGGAAAGTTTTCGCTTCTTGTCTTCCCTTGAATCTATCAGACTTAAAATTATGAGGAACGTAAAATATGGAATTAAACCTGAACGAAACACCGACGATAGAAGTAAAAAATGAAGCCATAGTTAAAAAGGCGGATGAAATCACTAAGGGCTGTATTAATCAGGAAGAAAAGGCAGTAAAGCTCTTTTATTTTGTAAGGGATTCAATTACGTATAATATTTATATGATCTCCGTATTCATTGAGGACTTTAAGGCCTCAAGAATTCTTGGGTGGGAGAAAGGCTACTGCGTGCAGAAGGCTGTACTCCTTGCAGCCCTCGGAAGAGCTGCCGGCATACCTACGCGTCTGGCATTTGCAAAAATTAAAAATCATACATTACCTCCCCATCTTTTTAACTGTTTTAAAACCAATATTTTTCCCAGGCATGGGTATAACCAATTTTTTTTACATGAAAGGTGGATAAGCGCAGCTGCAACTTTTGACAAGGCACTCTGTGAAAAAAACGGATTGCCCACAGTGGAATTTGATGGAAAAAGTGATTCAATTTTACCAGAGGAGGACCTCAATGGTAAGCCTTATATAGAATATTTAGAAAAGTTTCCACCCCGGGAAGACCTCCCATTCGATTGGATCTACAAAAAGATATCGATACTTGTGGGCCCAGATAAAAGACCCTGGTTGAAAAAGGGATAGAATCTATTTAGCCAGCACAGTTTACTTATTATTTCTATCGTTTACCTGCAACCGCTCAATGTGTGATACGATTTCCGACATGCTCTTGCTTGCACTCCCCTTGATGAATATATCGGTAATATCATTGGTGAGTATTGTTTCTTCAAGATTTAGCTCTATGATCCTGGCCCCTGCCTGCTTGGCCATTCTGGGAAGCATATTAAATGGTGATACAACAGCGGATGTACCTATTATCAATAAAGCCTGGCAGGAGCCAGCTAATTGATAACCTTTTTCCATGGCTAAAGGCGGAATTGCCTCCCCGAAAAAAACAACATCAGGCTTAAGTATTCTTCCGCATTCGCACCTAGGTGGATATTGCCCCTTTTTCTCCTCGTAATTATACGTTTTTTTGCACCAGATACAGGTCAGGGTTTTAGAATTGCCATGGTACTCAATAACATCCTTAGAGCCAGCCTCCTGATGCAGATTATCCACATTCTGTGTTATAACAGAGCTAAGAAGCCCCATACGTTCTAATTTGGCAAGCCCTATATGGGCACTGTTTGGCTTTGCCTTTCCTACAATGTCCTCCATTTCCTTAAGCATTCGCCAAACCTTCTCAGGGTTTCCACGGAAGGCATAAATTGTAGCGTATTCCTCGGGGTCAAACTTACTCCATAAACCACCCTTGCTCCTGAAATCAGGTATGCCGGATTCCACTGAGATACCAGCACCGGTTAGGGCGATAGTTGCCTTTGACCCTATAATAACCTTAGCAGCGCTTTCGATTGCCTCTTTCATACATTAATACTCAACGAACATCTTTATTTTGATTGTCTGAAAGATTATAGCCTTATTTTTCACCAGCCCCAACACTTAATCCACTTCGAGGCTAATGTCCACCGACCTCGCAGAATGGGTTAATGCGCCAACCGATACCAGATTCACACCTGTCTTGACTACCTCCCCTACTGTTTCTAATGTAACCCCCCCAGAGGCCTCTAAAAGAACCCTGCCTTTTGCAACAAGCACTGCCTTCTTCATATCCTCCAAAGACATATTATCGAGAAGAACAATATCTGCCCCTGCTGTAAGAGCCTCTTCAAGGCCCCTAATATCCTCGACCTCTACCTCTACCTTTAATGTATGAGGTGCCGTCTCCCTAACTTTCTGTATGGCCTTGGTTATAGAACCTGCTGCAACAATATGATTATCCTTCACTAAAATCCCGTCAAATAGTCCAAGGCGGTGGTTAAAACCTCCCCCAACCCTAACTGCGTATTTCTCCAATATTCGTAAACCTGGCGTGGTCTTCCTTGTATCAACAACCCTTATCTTCGTAGGGTCTATCTTTTCAACATATTTTCTCGTTAATGTGGCTATACCGGAAAGGTGTTGTAAAAAATTGAGGGCAGTTCTTTCTCCAGTAAGGATACCTTGCAAGGAACCAGCAATTGTACCTATAACATGACCACGGGGAACAGTGTCGCCATCATCAAAATTCCATTTTACTGTTATATCAGTGTCAATCCTGGTCAATACCCTTGTAAAAATTTCCAGTCCTGCAAGCAGTATCTCTTCTTTAGCAATAAGCCTTGCTTTCCCCTTAGCAGGACTATCTATAATAGAGGCAGTGGTTATATCACCATTTCCGATGTCTTCCTCTAATGCGGCATCGATTATTTTATCAATCCTGAAATCACTTTCAAATTTCACCGTAGCCCCTCAATGAGACTCATGTTCTGGTTTAATTTTTCAAGTTTTGCACTCATTTCCGCTACCTTTGCCTTAACGCTATCTACAATAGGGTCAGGTGCATTTTCTAAGAAATCCTTATTTGCCAGTTTCTTTTGCGACAAGCTGATTTCCTTTTCTACCTTTTTAATTTCCTTTGACATCCTCTTTCTCTCATCATCATAATTTATCAGTCCTTTTAATGATACATGGACTTGAATATCCTTAAAAACATACGTACCAGAGGAATCAGGCTTTGTAACCCCTGAAACAAGCTCAACAGATTCAGCCCTGGCAAGATTAGTGATATACGACATATTATTTTTTAAGATCTCTAAGTCCTCTTTTCTTTTGGAATCAATAATACAGCTCACCTGTTTTTTAGGTGAAATATTCATTTCTCCCCTGACATTTCTGATACCAGTTATAATGCCCATAAGCAGCTCCATCTCGTTTATCGACTTCTCGTCATGAATAAACTCATCAAACTGAGGAAAGGCTGCTACCATGACACTTCCATTTGTATAAGGGAGTCTTTGCCATATCTCCTCAGTAATAAATGGAACAAATGGATGAAGAAGCCTGACAATGCCGCTCAGAATAATCTGTACGACAGATTGGGTGACTTCCCTTCTCTTTTTATCATCACTATATAGCTCGAGTTTGGCCATCTCAAGATACCAATCACAAAACTCATGCCACACAAACTGATAGCAAAAGCTTGCTGCATCATTGAAATCATAGGAATCAATATATTTATTAACATCTCGGGCAATCTCTCCTATCCTCGTCAAGATCCAACGGTCGGCCAGGCTCAAATCATCTGTGTTAATAGATGGGGCTTTTGAGTCTTCAAGGTTCATTATAGATAATCTCGCAGCGTTCCATATTTTATTCATAAAATTACGGTAGCCCGCTATTCTTTCCTCTGAGAGCCTTACGTCCCTTCCCTGGGCCGCCAATATCGAGAGTGTAAACCTAAAAGAATCTGTTCCGAACTTATCTATAACCTCCAGGGGGTCAATGATATTCCCTTTGCTCTTGCTCATCTTGCTGCCCTTTTCATCTTTAACAAGGGCATGTATGTATACCTCCCTGAATGGCACGTCCCCCATGAAATGAATACCCATCATCATCATTCTTGCCACCCAGAAAAATAGTATATCAAAGCCTGTGACAAGGACAGAGGTGGGATAAAAAATCTTTAGTTCTTCAGTAGAATCAGGCCACCCTAATGTGGAAAAAGGCCAGAGTGCCGAGCTGAACCATGTATCAAGAACATCGGTTTCCTGCTGAAGATTTTTACCCTTACAGGAAGGGCACTCTTTAGGCTCCTCTTTTGCGACAATGATCTCTCCGCAGTCCTGGCAATACCAAGCGGGAATACGATGCCCCCACCATATCTGCCTCGATATACACCAATCCCTAATGTTGTTCATCCATTCATAATATACTGCCTCCCAATTGGCAGGAACTATTCTCGTATCCTTCCTTTTCACTGCCTGTAAGGCCTTTTCAGCGAGCGGGCCTACCCTTACAAACCACTGTTTAGACAAAATAGGCTCTATCATAGTCTTGCAGCGATAACAGTGACCGACTGCGTGGCTGTAAGGTTCTATCTTCTCTAATAGACCAGCCTTCTTCAGATCTTCAAGTATAGCCTCTCTGCATTCGAACCTGTCCATGCCCTTGTAAGGCCCAGAGAGCTCATTCATATTACCGTCTTCATCAATAACCTTTATGCGCTCGAGGTTATGTTTATGTCCTATTTCAAAGTCATTAGGATCATGCGCAGGGGTAATCTTGAGCGCACCTGTACCAAAATCTTTATCTACATACTTATCAAATATCACAGGCAAAGGCTTATGTAAGATTGGCAAGATCACATGAGAATCAGTTAAATTTTGATAACGCTCATCTTCCGGGTTTACAGCAACCGCAGTATCCCCTAAGAGTGTTTCAGGCCTGGTTGTTGCAACTACCAAATAGCCATCATTATTCTCAAAGGGGTATCGAACATAGTACAAAAAGCTTTCTACATCCTCATGCTCTACCTCTAAGTCTGCTAAGGCAGTATGACACCTTGGGCACCAATTTATTATGTAGTCCCCCCGGTAAATTAAATTCTCTTCATAAAGCTTTACAAAAACCTCTCTAACAGCCCTGGAAAGCCCCTCATCCATGGTAAATCTCTCTCTACTCCAATCACAAGAACTTCCGAGTCTCTTCAGCTGGTTTATAATCATTCCGCCATATTTTTCTCTCCACTCCCAGACTAATTCAATAAATCTATCTCTGCCAATCTGGTGACGGTCTGTTCCCTTTGCTGCAAGGTCTTTTTCAACTACATTTTGGGTTGCAATGCCTGCATGGTCTGTCCCAGGCTGCCAAAGCACATTATAGCCCTTCATTCTCTTATACCTGACCAAAATATCCTGCAGGGTATTGTTCAGGGCATGGCCCATGTGAAGCCTACCTGTAACATTTGGCGGTGGAATCACAATAGAAAAACTCGGTTTATCAGGGTTAGTACCGGCCTTAAAAAACCCATTTTCTTCCCAATATCTGTACCATTTTCCCTCAACTTCCCCTGGCTCATATATTTTAGCCAAAATATTCTCTTCCATCATACATGATATCCTTTATCTTCTGTAACTAACTCTTCAGGCTCCCAAAAAAATGCCAAAATTTATGTAATTTTTGAAACTATAAGAAAACTCAATCTTATTCCTTTACCAAAGTTTATTATATTAAAAAACCTAAATTGACAATACATAAATAGGCACAAAGGTAATTAATGAATTACGATGAAAGTTACCTTTGTGCCTATTTATCAAAATAAGAATTATTTCATTTTATCTTTAAATTTCCATATCCCTTTTTAGAATATCAATCTCCTCTCTAATTATCTTCTCTGCTACCTCTGGTATTACCTCTCTTGCTACCCTTTCCAATACCTCACTTGCAACTTTTTCCAGGACAACCTCAATCTTATCCTCTGGCAATGTTCCTATTTCCTTTCGAATAGCTTCTTCGCTATACTCTGTCTGACTTTTTAAAGGAGGAGGCTTGCTTACTATTTCCCCGGAAGGCCCTTCCTGCTCAAATATTTCCTCCTCGCCTATATCATCTGTCCCCTCACTCTCTTCTTCAGAGATAAGTTTTTCAAGTTCTTCATCTAATTCATCATCATCTAAAAAATCGATTTCTGAACTGTCCTCTTCGCCGGAAAAACCTTCTTTATCATCTTCCGACATAATTAATTCCTCATCAATGTTATCCTCTGCTCCAAATAAGTCATCAGATTCGAGTTCGTCACCCCACATTGAATCCTCGGTCTTATCTTCATCTACCCCGATAGCATCTTTAGCATTTTCCTTGCTCTCATATTGATTACCCTGGCTTACATTAATTTTCTCTTCATCTAACTCATAATCCCCAAGATTCCCAATATCTTTTTCATCCAATCCCTCTTCAATGTCTTCTTCTGTTACATCAACAAGGTCGATAATATCTTCATCCGAATCGTCTTCATAAGTTTCTTCTGAGAAATCATTTTTTAAAAAATCTTCATCAATTTCCAGATCAAGGAGATCCTCTTCTTCTTCATTATTTTCTTTTTTGTGATCATCCTTGTCCATATTTGCCTCCTTTAATTAAGATAATATACAAGGTCTATGTTTTGTGGCTACCACAAAATAAGCAATATTGTCAAGACCTTTGACCTACCATATCATTAAAACTTATGCAATGCTAATTATATTTAATTTTACTATACGTAAAAAGGCAAAAAGGAGCAAAAATGGTATCTCCTGAACAAAACTCCTTCCCCATCTAATGAACTTTGCACGTTATTTTTTAGACCTGTTCGGATATTTCACAACTTTATAAAACATTATATCTTAGTAAGGTTATAACGGGCAACTGGTATAACACTATCCGCTATCTTCCTCCTCAGTGCAACGGTATTAACAGGTGTATAACGAGCAAGTTTTTTTAATGCCATAAGCTGAGTCCTTAGTTCTTCTCCCTCGCTTACAGTTGCAAATATTTGTCTTGCCATCAGGTCTACTTTTGGGAAGGAGTCATTTATGAATACCTGTGTAGCTGCTATATGTATCGCAGCCTTCTCCTCACCTTCCTTCTTGAATTTTTTTAAGGCCCTTAACAAGGCGCTCTCCATAGCAAATATTTCTATAATAATATCCGCCATTAAGGCAACTACTTCCTGCTCTCCAGCCAGCTTTTCCATGTATTTTTGGGTAGCGGCACCTGCGGCAAGAAGGCCTATTTTTTTTGCCATCGAGACCATTTTTTTCTCTTTCTCAAGAACCCCTTCTTCCTCACTAAGTGAAGGCCTAAAGCTCATGAGCTCTCCTGTTACTTTTTTAATTACATCAATAAGAGGTAGCTCTCCCTTCATTGCAGCCTTCATCAACCTGTCAACAATAAGAAGGCGATTGATCTCATTTGTCCCCTCCCATATGCGGTTTATCCTTGAATCCCTGTAACCGCTCTCTATCATATTGTCCTGAATATATCCGTAGCCACCCATTATCTGAACACATTCATCAACTACATAATCAAGGACCTCTGAACCAAAGACCTTATTTACAGAACATTCCAGGGCATATTTTCTGAGGGCCTCTCCAGTTTTTTGACCAGCATCCTCTTTCGAGGGGTCAATTCCCTCAAGAAGAAGATCAAGAAGCCCAGCTATACGATAACCTAAGCTTTCATTTACATAAATCTTAATCACCATCTCTGCAATCTTTTGTTTTATCAAACCGAAATCGCTTAAAGGCCTTCCGAATTGAATTCTGGTCTTTGCATATTTTATGGCATCTGCTAACAAAAACTTGGCTACCCCAACCGTGGCTGCTCCTAATTTGTACCGTCCTATATTTAATGTATTAAGTGCAACAATATGGCCTCGGCCGATTTCACCAAGCACATTTTCAACGGGCACCTTTACATCCTGAAATATGACAGACCTTGTAGAGCCACCATGCATTCCCATTTTTACCTCTTCCTCATCAACCGAAACCCCATCCCATTTCCGCTCAACGATAAAGCCAGTAAACTTCGTACCATCCACCTGAGCATAGGTCAGGATTAAGTCGCAAAACCCGGCATTTGAAATAAACTGCTTCTGGCCATTCAATATGTAATACTTGCCATCATCAGATAAGACGGCGGTAGTTTCAGCCGTAAGGGCATCCGAGCCATGAGCCGGTTCTGTCAAGGCATAAGCGCCTATCATCTCACCTGTAGCAAGTTTTGGAAGATATCTTTTTTTCTGCTCGGGTGATCCAAAAAATACAATAGGTAGACTTCCAATACCTGTTTGAACGCCATAGGCCAAAAGAAAGCCCCCAATACCCTGATTAATTCTTTCTGTAACCAACACTGAACTCACCTTGTCAAGCTCAGATCCTCCATATATCTCCGGCATATCAGTAGAAAGCAAGCCGAGTTCCCCTGCTTTTCTTAGAAGGCTTGTCAATAATTCTCCATTCAGTTCAGCAAGTTCATCCCTAATTGGTGCTAACTCACCTAATCCGAATTCCTCGGCAGACTTCCCTATCAATCTCTGCTCATTGGTAAAATCCTCAGGTGTAAACACATCCTCAGGCAAGGCGTCTGTAATTAAAAATTCTCCACCCTTGAAAAGTTTTTCCTTTGCCATTTTTATCAATCCTCCCTCAATTAATAATCCTCTATTTCAAATATCGCGGCCGCCCCCATGCCAAATCCTATGCACATGGAAACCAATCCCCATCTTAGACCTCTCGCCTGCATTTCATAGAGTAGTTGTGTAGTTAATTTCGAACCGGTGCATCCTAAAGGATGTCCCAATGCAATGGCCCCACCATTTACATTTGTTATTTCTTCATTGATTCCCAATTTTTCAATGCAATATATCGCCTGAGATGCAAAGGCCTCATTCAATTCTATGAGCTCCATCTGATCAAGTGTCATACCAGAGAGCTTGAGAACCTTCGGTATGGCAACTGATGGTCCTAACCCCATATATTCTGGAGGACACCCCTCTACAGTATGATAACGGAAAGTAGCCATCGGTTTTAGCCCCAATTCCTTGGCCTTCTCCTTAGACATAAGAACTACACCTGCCGCTGCATCACTCGTCTGTGAAGAATTTCCGGCAGTTACCGTTCCATTCACTTTAAATGCAGGACGAATCTTCGATATACTCTCTTTTGTGGTGCCCGGACGTACCCCTTCGTCTGTATCGAAGATAAACTCCTCGAACGTAAAGGATCCATCAGGCAATTTGATCTGTTTTTTTACCTTTATGGGGACAATCTGGCTCTTAAAACGTCCAGCCTTATAAGCTGCCTCCGCCCTCTGCTGACTTCTTGCCCCAAATTCATCCTGTCTCTCTCTGCTGATATTATAACGTTCTGAGACATTCTCGGCAGTCAGCCCCATACCGGTAAATGCCCCCGGCCTCTCGTCTACCAGAGCAGGGTTCGGGTACATCATGCTGCCTCCCATAGGAATTTGACTCATATTCTCCACGCCGCCCGCTATGATTATATCCGAGAATCCGCACATAATCTTCTCCGCACCGATTGCTATAGACTGTAGCCCTGAAGAACAGAACCTATTGACAGTCATCCCGGGGATTCGATCAGGCCAGCCCATAGACATAACAAGTACACGGCCTAAGTTAAGCCCTTGGGTTGACTCTGGGAATGTACACCCAATAATAACATCATCAATAAGCATTGGATCTAAATCTCCCGCCCTCCTAAGAAGATCGGTGAGGACTGTAGTTCCCATATATTCCGGACGTGTATCTTTTAACACTCCCCGAGGTGCCTTCCCCGCTGCCGTTCTACAAGCAGCAACAATCACTGCCTCTCTCATTATGCTTTCCTCCCTCCAATAGTATATAAATAACAACAAATTATATATGAATAATCAAAACCATATTCATAAAAATAATCAAACATATAGGCTGCACGCCATAACATGGCTAAATAAAATCAAATATCACATAAACAAACAGCCATTCGCGAAAATATGTATTAATTTCTCAGCGGTTTTCCTGTGGTAAGCATATGCTGAATCCTGTCCTGAGTTTTTGGGTCACCACATAAACTCAAAAACGCCTCCCTTTCCAGATCCAGCAGGTACTGCTCGCTGACCTTCGTGTATTCAAGGACATTTCCACCGCACAAGACATATCCTACCTTGGAGGATACTGTTATATCATGCTCTGTAATATAGCCCGACTGGTGCATGCTCCAAAGTCCAAGTTTAATCATGGCATAGGTATTCTCGCCAGCCACTCGTATATCATCCCTGGGGCGAGGAGGTTTATATCCTTCCAGATTTATAGCCGCAACAGTCTTCTTGGCATCCTCCATGAGGTAGTCCCTGTTAACTGTCATAGAATCGGTCTCATTAAGATACCCAAGCTCAACTGCCTCTGGTCCGGATGTCGATACTTTAGCCATTGCTATAGTCTCAAATGTCCTTGCCACAAAAGGCATTAACTCAATTTGTTTTGGGTATAGGCCTCCTCTCTGTACCTCGAAAATATGATCCGTATTTCTAAGCAGCAACTCCTTGACACCACCCCCTGCAGGTATAAGGCCTACGCCAACTTCTACCAAACCCAGGTATGTTTCAGCGGCATAACGAACGCGATCCGAGGCCAGGCAAATTTCACACCCACCCCCTAAGGCCATGCCGGCCGGTGCTGCCACAACCGGCTTATCTAAATATTTCAGCTTCATAAAGGCATCCTGGAATGACTTAACCATCCAGTCAAGATCATCCCATTCCTCCTCCTGCGCGGTAAAAAGAACAAGGGGCAAATTAGCACCAACAGAAAAATTACCAGCATGATTTGCAATAATAAGACCTTCAAATTCGCTGCTCACAATATCCGCCGACTTGTTTACCATAGTAATTATATCATCGCCTATGGCATTCATCTTGGTATGAAACTCCAGGCACGCTACGCCATCGCCGATATCTACTAAGCTCGCACCCATATTAGATGCTACCTCTTTATTTCTCTCCTTGAGCGATGGAAGCAAAATAATCCCAGGCTTAACAGGGATCTCATTGTAATCTTTGCTACCTGGGTCATAATAATAACTATTTCCATTTTCTCTTCTGTAAAAGGCATCTTTGCCGCTATCAAGCATCTCCTTAATCCATTGAGGAATTGCGTAGCCTTCTTCCTTCATCTTTGTAACAGACGCAGCTAAACCAATAGCATCCCATGTCTCGAATGGACCCATGTTCCAGCCAAAACCCCATTTCATGGCATTATCAATGCTGACAATATCATCAGCGATCTCAGGCAAACGGTTTGCAGAGTATATAAGTGTCTCGGATAACATAAGGAATATAAACCTCCCAGCTAAATCCCCTGCATAGTAAAGGGATTTTATCTTTCCACCCGTGCCTGAAATATTCCTGGCAGTCTCAAGTGATGTAAATTTCACCTTCTCCTGCTCGGTATAATTCAAATCCTTATAATCCAAGGATAATATAATCTTTTTTCCCTTTTCATCCTTTTCCTTTTTATAAAAACCCTGTTTTGTCTTTTCACCAAGGAGGTTTCTTTTAACCATCTCATTAACAAATTCAGGTGCCTTAAAGATCTCTCTCTTCTCATCGTCTGGTGCGCCGTCATAAACATTATCTGCAACATGAAGTAAGGTATCAAGACCAACGAGGTCCGCTGTCCTATAGGATGCGCTTTTCGCCCTGCCTATTATGGGACCTGTAAGACTATCCACTGCCTCTATCGTTAAGCCTAATTCCATCATCGCCTTGATAGTATAAAGCATGCTAAAGGTTCCTATCCGATTTGCCACAAAGTTCGGCGTATCCTTTGCAACTACAATTCCTTTTCCTACAATCTTTTCACAGGTCTCAGCCAATAGCTCAATAACATCAGGTATCGCATCTGGTCCCGGAACAATCTCTAAGAGTTTCATATACCTCGGAGGATTAAAAAAATGTGTTATGGCGAAATGTTTTTTAAAGCTATCAGACCTTCCTTCACACAAATCCTTGGCGGAAATACCTGATGTATTCGAAGTGATAATCGTATCCGGCTTCATAAAAGGTTCAGTCTTTTCGTATACGCTTTTTTTTATGTCCAGCCTCTCCACTACTACCTCGATTATCCAATCAACCTCCCCTAATCGTTGAATATCATCTTCCATATTACCAATGGTTATCAATGAGGCATTTTTCTTTACATAAAAGGATGCCGGCCTTGCCTTTAAAGAGCCTTCCAAACCTTTTTGAGCCAGTTTATTTCTAAACCCCTTACTCTCTTTGCTAAGCCCCCTTTTTTTGTCCTCATCACTTAATTCCGGGAGAACAATATCAAGAAGTAATGTCTCAATGCCAACATTGGCAAGCTGGGCAGCGATAGTTGCACCCATTACACCAGCACCTATAACCGCACACTTTCTAATAGACCTCGCCATGAATAACCTCCCTCTTTTTAACCAGCATGTATGAGTGTTTTTAGTATTTCTAAAATTAGCATAATAATTTATAGGTAATTTAATGAATTTCCATTCATTTTTAATAACATCACAAAAAGGTTGTGTCAACCGAATTTTTTAGGGAACATTTAATATCTTGTAAGCAAGCTTATTAAAGCCATGCAAATAATTGATTATACAAGGATAAAGTTTTATAAAAGAAGCCCCATCAAAGTAGTAGCAAAGCTTTTATACGTTGCCGAGATCTCATGCTAAAAACAATCAATAAAGGTATAGATATAAAATACGGCTTATAAATCTACTCAAATCAAAGGGCATAAATTTCAATCAAAAAATTCCTAATTTCCAATTAAACATGTAAATACAGTTGACAATTATACATAGTATGATAAAAGTAATGCCACGATGACAAAAAAGAAAAAAATGAAACCAAACATAAAAAGGGAATGGTGCAAAGGATGCGGCATATGTGCGGAATTCTGCCCGGAAGATGCATTAATTATGGATGAGATGGAAAAGGCTGTTCTTGCTTACCCAGACAAATGCACTGGGTGTATGTTGTGTGAGCTTCGCTGCCCAGACCTTGCAATCGAACTTGTATGAGGTACGTAACCCAATGAAAGACAATGTCGTATTTGTTCAGGGCAATGAAGCCATCGTAGAGGCTGCCCTTTATGCAGGTCTCAACTTTTTTGCAGGTTATCCCATTACCCCGTCTACAGAAATTGCGGAATTGCTATCTTTGAGGTTGCCAAAAAATGGGGGCAAATTTATCCAGATGGAGGATGAGCTATCCTCCATGTGTGCAATTATAGGGGCGTCTCTTACGGGAAAAAAATCAATGACCGCAACAAGCGGGCCAGGCTTTTCCCTAAAACAAGAGGCCATCGGCTTCGCCGTCATGACAGAAACACCCTCTGTGATAATAAATGTCCAGAGGGGTGGCCCTTCAACAGGGTTGCCAACGAGTGGTAGCCAAGGTGATGTCATGCAGGCAAGATGGGGTACCCATGGAGAACATGCCATTATTACCATGACTGCATCTAATAATCAGGATGCATTTGCTGTAACGGTTGATGCCTTTAACCTTTCAGAGATTTTCAGAACACCGGTAATTTTACTTTTCGACGAAGTTGTTGCCCACACCAGAGAGAGGCTTGTCATACCAAAACCAGGCGAGATCAAGGTAATCCAGAGATTAAAAACATCTGTAAAGGAAGGAACTGATTATCATCCATATCTTCCCAGGGAGGATGGCAGGCTTCCGATGTCTGATTTTGGAGGGGTCCATCGCTATAATGTTACTGGATTAGCTCATGATATGTGGGGATTTCCTACGACTGACTCAACAACAGTATACAATTTAATGCACCATTTGGTAGATAAAATACAGGGCCACACAAAAGAAATCGCCAGGACAAAAGAGTATTACCTGGATGACGCAGAGTGTTTATTGATATCTTACGGATCATCGGCTCGAACAGCATTGCATGTTACAGAGGACAGGCGGCTTCGGGGAGAGAAGATTGGTCTACTTGAACTTCAAACTTTATGGCCCTTTCCTGCTGAAACAGTTAAAAAGAAATGTCTTAATGCAAGCTGTGTGATAGTGGTTGAGATGAACATGGGCCAGATAGTTCATGAGGTAAAAAAGGCTATTGATGAGCCAGAAAAGGTATTTCTTGCAAACCAAATCAATGGCAGCTTTATCAAACCGGCAGACGTCCTGAACATAATAAGAATAATTCAGGGGAGGGGAGCCTGATATGGCTGTAAAAGATTATATTAGGGAAAAATTTTTTCCCCATATTTGGTGCCCGGGATGCGGCCACGGCATTATTATGGGTGGCTTAATCAGGGCGATTGAAAACCTTCGAAAAGAAAAAAATGACATTGTTATTGTATCAGGAATAGGATGTTCTTCCAGAATATGTGGATATCTTGATTTTCATACACTCCACACCATACATGGAAGGGCATTAGCCTTTGCGACAGGAGTTAAGCTTAGCAGGCCGGAGCTAACAGTAATTGCACCAATGGGGGATGGTGATGCCTTTGCTATCGGCGGAAATCATCTTATCCATGCCGCAAGACGAAATATAGATATAACAGCAATTATTATGAATAATAATATTTATGGGATGACAGGAGGCCAGTACTCTCCCTCCACTGGGTATGGTGAATTCGCAACTACCGCCCCCTATAGCAATATTGACCATCCCTTTGATTTTGTAAAACTTGCCATAGGAGCTGGGGCATCCTTTGTAGCAAGGACTACAACATATCACGTAACCAGCATGATAAAAATTATTGAAAAGGCCATTGTGCATCACGGTTTCTCAGTCGTGGAAATTATGTCTCAATGCCCTACCTATTTCGGTAGAAAAAATAGATTCGCCAGTGCAGTTGAAATGCTCAAATATTATAGAGACCATACAACCCCAATAGGAAGCAAAGATAAGAAAAGTAACCCGGATCTAATTGAAAGGGGGATTTTTATCGAAAAAGAGATGCCAGAGTATTGCGATGAGTATGATAAAATTATAAAAATGGCATCTAAAGGGGAATAGCATATGGAAAAGTGCAGAATTATATTCTCAGGTTCAGGTGGTCAGGGAATTATTACATCGGCTATTATTCTAGCAGAAGCAGCAACGTTACATGAAGGCCTTAATGCTGTGCAATCACAAGCCTATGGCCCTGAGGCAAGGGGAGGATCGAGCCGCTCTGACGTAATAATTTCAGATAAAGAAATACGCTACCCAAAGGTAATTGAGCCAAATATCCTGGTCTGCCTTACTCAGGCTGCGTACAATGAATTTGCATCTCTTATAAGGCCAGGCGGCATTCTATTAACTGATACATTCTTTGTAAAACACGAAAAAAAGGTTGATGCCATGCTGGTTGAATTAGATATGCACAGGGAGGTAATAAAAAAAATAGGCCGGCCAATTGTCTTTAATATATGTATGCTTGGGGCCTTTATCGCCATTACTAAGTTAGTTAAAGAGAGCTCAATCATGAAAGTGCTTGAGAAGAGAATACCCCATGGCTTTCTTGATATGAACAGAAATGCCTTAGAACTTGGAATTAACATGGCTCCGGACTTAGAATTATAAAAATATCTCAATGAGTTGCTATTCCGCATTTAAAATCCCCACACTAAAGGATCTATTTGATACAAATAAATAGATATGACCTAACCGTTGCTAATCCAGAAAAATTTTATCTGATAACCTCCTGTAAAAACGGTTCGGCTGATTGAATCAACCTTTATGGCTTGGGCAAGCAGGAAACATAACATAAGTTTATGCGTTATCTAACAGGTATATTTTAAACGCCATGTTGAGTAGTGAATTTTGATAACTTACTTTTAGGTTGGGAAATGAGGTAAAACAACTATTTCTTTGAGAAACTTATAACTATACACATGTTTCAATTATGAATAATACACAGATTGTAACAAGATTCCCGCCAAGCCCAACCGGCACTCTCCACATTGGAGGAGCGAGAACAGCCCTTTTTAATTGGCTCTTTGCCCGGCATAATAATGGAAAATTTGTTCTCAGAATCGAAGATACTGACAAGGTAAGGTCTACACAAAGCAATACAGAAGTTATTATAGAATCCATGAAATGGCTTGGCCTTGACTGGGATGAAGGTCCATATTTTCAGTCGCAAAGATCACAAATTTACGACGAATACATCCAGGAGCTTCTCTCCACGGGGAACGCATATTATTGCCATTGCAGCAAAGAAGAATTGGATAGAAAACGGGCGGAGGCATTGGCTAAAGGCCTTAAACCAAAATATGACGGCACATGCAGAAACCTTGGCCTTGGAAACACACCAGGCGCTGTCGTAAGGCTTAAGAGCCCTCTAACCGGTATAACGACATTTAAGGACCTTGTAAAGGGAGTTATCTCTATTGACAATAGTGAATTAGATGATCTTATATTAAAGAGGTCCGATGGTTCTCTTACATATAATATGGCTGTAGTTGTAGATGATAGTTCGATGGGGATCAATTATGTCATCAGGGGTGATGATCATATAAATAACACCCCGCGCCAGATCCTTATTTACAAGGCACTAAACAGGCCTATTCCAGAGTTTGCCCACCTTCCTATGATCCTTGGACCTGACAGAAAACCTCTCAGCAAACGACATGGGGCAACATCTGTCTTGGCCTTTAAAGAGATGGGGATCTTACCCGAGGCCTTATTGAATTCATTGGCCCGCCTTGGCTGGTCTTATGGTGACAAGGAAAAATTTTCCACACAAGAGCTCATAGAGCTTTTTTCTCTTGAGCACGTAGGCAAGGCCTCCGGAATTTTTAACGTAGAAAAATTGATTGACCTTAATTCAAAATACATTATGGAGATGGATGGCAACAGGCTCGCCGATTCACTAACACCATTCCTTGAAGCACTTGGCTGCTCAAATCTTAGCAGAGAGAAGGTAAAAGGTGCCGCAATAACACTGCAAAAACGGTCTAAAACCCTTCTTGACATGGCAAATGATTCCCTCTTTTATTTTAAGGATATCACCTATGATGAAAAAGCAGATGAAAAATTTCTCACAGCAGACTTGATAGACATCCTTGAAGCTTTGCTATCTGATCTTCAAGTCGCAATAGATTTCAGTCAAGCCGAGCTGGAGAAAATTTTCTTAAACTTCTTAGAAAAACATCAAATAAAACTCAAAAAAATTGCACAGCCACTAAGGATTTCCCTTACAGGAAAAACATTTAGTCCCGGAATATTTGAGATTATGGAGGTACTTGGAAAGGATATAGTTGTGAAAAGGCTCTCAGACGCAATTTCACATATAAAAAGTAAATAAACAACGAAAGAAGGGGCGTGATATGAATTACGAAAGCATTCTCATAGATAAAAAGGATCATATAGGAATTATAAGCCTCAACAGGCCTGATCAGTTAAATACATTTGATGTTGTCATGGCCAAGGAATTAAACCAGGCCCTTAATGAGATGGATCAGGATGATGAAACAAGGGTGGTTTTAATAAGAGGCAATGGAAGAGTTTTTTCAGCAGGAATAGACGTAAGTGTACTGCCTATGAAAAGTATCCTTGAATATAGACCCTGGATACAGAGGATGGAAAGGATGAATCTTACTATTTCGCATATGCTGAAGCCCGTTATTGTAGCTGCCCATGGCGTTGCCGCTGCCAACGGAGCTGGCCTTGTCGCCGCTGCAGATTTGGCTATCGTTGCCCAAGGCACCCGCATAGGCGCAACTGCTATTAATGTGGGTCTCTTCTGTATGGGCCCTGCCGTGCCTATTTCACGCTCCCTCGGTAAAAAACTTACCCTTGAATTGCTTTTTACCGGCGACTTTTTTGACGCAGAAAGGGCTGAGAAGATTGGCCTTGTTAATAAGGTTGTACCTCAGGAAAATCTTATGGATGAGGCAATAGTCTTAGCAGAAAAGCTTGCAGCCAAGAGCCCCATAGCCCTGCAAATGGGAAAGAAATTTTACTACACCATGTCTGATATGGAATTTGAGAAGGCCCTTGAGTATTCAAATGAAATGTTTGTTGAGCTATGCACCACCGAGGATGCTTTAGAGGGTGTAAGATCTTTTCAGGAAAAAAGAAAACCCGAATGGAAGATGAGGTAGCAAAGCTAGTAAGACAGGGGCTTTAAAACATTCTATGGTTCCATCGACTCAATAAAGCTGCTCACGGGGCGTATCTTCACCACAGGAAATGACGCATGACCTTTGCGGCAGAGAAAAGCTTATTCACCACAGAGTCACAGAGTTCACAGAGGGCTTGTTTGTTAGCTCATAGGTCATAGCTCATAGTAGCCGGGCAGATTGGTAAAAAAATAAACCCTGATGCCCCAGCAATTATAACTGAACTTGAAATTGGAAATTAGAAATTAGAAATTAGAAGCTGGAAACCTGAAACTCTGGCCCCTGAGAACACATAGGGGCGAAGGGAAATCTCTTTTCGACCAGGCGCAACTCATTGAGCCCTTGTGTCTATACTGCATCTATGGTTTCAAGTCTATGCAAAGTAAGCAGACCCGTCTATCTACTATGGTAGAGAAATGAGAGCATGAGGGTTAAAGCTTTCTCTAACAGGATACTTAGTGTTATCTGCACCCCCATGGTAATGATGGAGTACTTGTGCGCCAGAGAAAAAAGATTTACCCTGAGCCCAGGCAATTATCAGTAAACCTTAAACCTTGAACCTTGAACATAGAACCTTCAGCCTTCAACCTTCAGCCTTAAACATTAACCTGGATGTACCCTGAGGCCCACTGAAGCCTGACTGCTGGCCTCTAAGCCCTGAAAGCAGATCAGGACACCAATTCCGAGGCTACCAAATCCATATCTTTTAATGAGTCTTCAAAGAAATTTCCAGGAGACATGGCGTTCAACTTCTCCAATAGCGCAGGGTTTTCCCCTCTGCCCCCCCGCAGAATCTTTAATGCATTTATATAAATCTTTTCCAGGGCCTCTCTTGCAAAAAGCCTTGATGCGGCAAGCATGAAATCATCTGAAAATGTCTTTTCTCTATCTTTCGAGACAGCCTTTTGACATAATGCATTAGATACCTCTGCCCATGTCATCATGTCTGCCAAAAGGAACATGAGGTATTGGGACTTCATAATCTTAATATTGCGGGAAACTGAAAGGAGTTCATTCAGAATTCGTAACGCCTCTGCAGCAACAGAGCCTCCGCTTTCCTCCCCTAACTTTGAAAGTGCATCTGCCATATCACCATAATATGCACCCTTTGTGTGCAGGGTTGTCCTTAGCCTGAAGACTGAAATTATGCTCTGTTGAATTTCACTTGTTCCCTCAAATATTGTTGTTATCTTCACGTCCCTCTTTATCTTTTCTACCTCGTATTCCCTTATATAACCGTATCCTCCAAGGGCCTGGATGGCATCATTGGCCATTGCATCACCGACTTCAGTAGAAAAATATTTGGCAATAGACCCTTCAACATGTAAATCCTCTTCGCCTGAATCAATCCTTTTTGCCACTTCCTCAACATAAGCCCTGGCCCCTTCTAATCTAACGGCATTGGGAACCAATAGCTTGTGAGTGTATCCCTGTTTTTCTGAAAGCGTGGTTCCGAATTGTACCCTCTCTTTGGCATAGGATATTACCTTTTCCAATGCCGACGAAGCCGCTGCAAGCCCAAAAGTAGCTACCATAAGTCTTGTGTAACCAAATACCTTGTTGGCCTGTTTTAAGCCGGTTCCCTCAATGCCCCCTACAAGACCTTCTGCTGGAATAAAGACATCCTCCAAGGTTAATGAGGCTGTATTCGAGGCCCTGATACCGTGTTTGTCTTCATGCTGTCCATAGACGAGTCCGTCTATTCCCCTTTCGGCGATAAAAAAGGAGGGACCCTCCGGGGTATCTGCAAGTATGGTATAAAGATCTGCCACTCCCCCATTTGTAATAAATTGTTTCTGCCCATTTAATTTATAGCCCTTAATCTTCCCCTCTCCATCAAGGACTCTCTCTGCCCTGGTCTTTAGGGCCTGTACATTTGAGCCTGCCTCCGGCTCAGTTACACCATAGCCAACTATAAGTCCCTCTTCCGCTATTCTCCTAATATACCTTTCTTTCTGCTCCTCCGTTCCATAAACTCTTATAGGGTCCATTCCCAGGCAAATTGCGAGAAATGAGGTGGCAACACCCATATCTATTTTTGCCATCTTTTCTGAAAGCACAGCAACCTGGGAAGCACCTGCACCTAAGCCTCCATACTGTTCTGGTATAAAAATCAAATGGAGACCGATATCAGGCCCAAGCATAAAGCGGATGAGATCTTCCGGAAAATCGCCCTTCAAATCCATCTCTAATTTGCTCTCTAACTGAATCTTTTCTTTTTCTATCTTCTTGAGGGTATCAAGGACCATTGAAAACATTTCATTATCCATAACTATCTCATTTTTGATTTTAATTCAGAAGTTAATGTCCATTCTAATCGAGGCAACGAACTTATATTCTGTAAAGTTCTTCCTCTAAAACCCTAATCCAATTCTCCTTAAAAAGGGAGACAGTTTTTTCCTTATCCTTCTGCGCTACACCTACAATGAGTATAGCAGACCTCCTTGACTCTAAGCTTGAGAGACACGGATATATGTAGTCAATATTAATCCCTTCTTTTTTCAAGGGCTTTAATATAGAATTGAGTCCTCCCGGGTGATTAGGTACCTCACAGGCTATAACATCTCCAACATCCATCTTATATCCCCTTGCCTTGAGCACAAGTATAGCCTTCTCCGGGCTATCAACGATAAGCCTAAAGCTTACCTCTTCCCCTTTTGTGCTGGCATAAAAGGCGATTATGTTAATTCCATTAGAGCCTAAAAGATCGCTAACCACTGACAGTTGTCCAGGTCTGTTTTCTAAATTTAAATCAATCTCTTTTAAAGGCATCCCTACGCTCCTTTCAAGACGTATTGCTCTCCTATTTCCAGCCCCTTTCTGTTGATCTCCATACGGCTTGCATTCTTTGCCTTTACAACCTCAATTAAGCCATTCATTAAGGAGTCAATGCTGATAATTTTTATTTTGGCAATATATGCCCCTAACATAATCATATTCATAGATTTTTCATTTCCAAGTTCTTTGGCCATTGTTATTGCAGGTATCCTAAGAATTTCAATATCATCCCTAACCGGTTCTAAATCAACAAGGTCTGAGTTAACTAATAAGGTGCCCCCGGGCTTAATATGTCCCTCATATTTTACGAGTGATGGCTTATTAAATGCGACAACGTAATCAGGGGATGATGCAACCGGCGAGGCTATCTCTTCATCTGAAATAGAAACCGTGCAATTAGCTGTCCCGCCTCTCACCTCTGCACCGTATGCAGGCAAATAGGTTACATCCATACCTTCCCGCATAGCGGATACTGCCATCACATATCCTATCATTAATACCCCTTGGCCGCCGAAACCTGAAAAAATAGTTTTTATAAGCATAATATCACGCTATAATTTCCCAACTTCGTCTTTAATAACCTTCAAAGGAAAGTTTTTTATAATTGTAGAATCGATAAATTCATTTGCCTTAAGTGGCGACATCTTCCAGTTCGTAGGACATGGTGACAGAATCTCAACAAGAGAAAACCCCAGCCCTTCCATCTGCGTCTTAAATGCCTTTTTAATAGCCTTTTTAGTCTGCATAATACGCTTGGGAGAGTGCACAGATGTTCTTTCAATATAAACACTTCCATGCGCAATGGCCAGCATTTCACTCAAATCAATGGGAAAGCCGTCCCTCTCTAATCTTCTACCCCCGGGGGTTGTTGTTGAATCCTGACCTACTAACGTTGTTGGCGCCATTTGTCCGCCAGTCATACCATAAACACCATTATTGACAAAAATGGTAGTAATGAGCTCTCCCCTGTTTGCTGCATGTATGGTCTCAGCTGTCCCTATAGCTGCAATATCGCCGTCTCCCTGATAGCTGAAAACGATTCTATCCGGCAATGACCTTTTTATCCCTGTAGCAACGGCAGCGCCTCTGCCATGAGGAGCCTCTCCCATGTCTACATCAAAATAATTATAGGCAAGCACAGCGCAACCGGCTGGAGGAACACCAATAACCTTTTCCTGTATCCCCAATTCATCAATAACCTCGGCAATTAACCTGTGTATAATACTATGACCACAACCAGGGCAATAATGAAACTCTGCCGCTTTCATGCTCTTTGGCCTGCCAAAAATCTTTTTCATTTAATCCCTTCTATCAATCTGTTCTCTATAATATATTGTAGTAATAACCTTTGCGATTTCTTCAGGCGTAGGCACTACGCCTCCAGGCCTTCCATAAAAATGAACCCTTCTTCTGCCCCCCAGTGCCAATTCAACGTCCTCTACCATCTGGCCTGTACTCATCTCAAAGACAAGAAAATCTGTTATAAAGCTGCTGGCTTCTAAAAAAAACCTTTTAGGAAATGGCCAGAGTGTCTTAGGCATTATGAGGCCTACTCTAAGGCCCATCTCCCTTACCTTTTTTACCGCCCCCTTTGCTATCCTGCTTGCCGTGCCATAGGCGACTATTGCCATATAGGCGCCTTCTATCATAAATGTTTCAGCGTGGGTTATCTCCCTTTCAATGATCTCATGTTTTCTGCATAGCTTCCAGTTATGCTCCTCCATTGCAGCCGTATCAAGAATAAGCGATTTAATTATTCTGCTTTCTCTCCCTTTTGCCCCGTCTAAAACCCATGATTTACGAGGCAGAGAATCTAAATCTATTGGATCTGGAAATTCAACAGGCTCCATCATCTGACCCATCATACCATCGCCTAAAATCATTACTGGCATTCTATATTTGTCAGCGTAATCAAATGCCAATCTTGTAAAATCCGCCAATTCCTGACCCGATCCAGGGGCTAAGACAATTACCCTGTAATCTCCATGGCCTCCGCCTCTTGTTGCCTGGAAGTAATCTCCCTGGGAAGGGGCGATATTACCCAGTCCAGGCCCTCCCCTCATTGTATTAACAATAACCGCAGGTAATTCTTGACCTGCTAAATAAGAAATTCCCTCTTGCTTCAGGCTTATCCCGGGGCTCGATGAAGATGTCATCACCCTTTTCCCGGTCATTGAAACACCAATAACCATATTTATAGCGGCTAACTCACTCTCAGACTGAATAAAGACACCACCTGGAACAGAGGCCAGTGCGCTGGACATATATTCTGTCAATTCATTCTGCGGTGTTATAGGGTAACCAAAATAAAATCTACAGCCTGCCCTGACTGCTGCCTCAGCGATGATATGACTCCCTCTCAGTAACTTTTTTTCACCCACGATAAACCTCGATAGCTAAATCGGGACAGACTATAGCACATAAGGCGCAACCTTTGCATGCATGCTTCTCAATACCCAGCTCCTCCTCGCTATAGTTTGCGGGATAATAACCCTTGCTGTTTAACTTGCCAGAGACAAAAATCAAATTTTCCGGACATGTTGCCTTGCACAGATAACAACCTTTACATAATTCGGTGTTTATCTTTATTGAACCTTTTGTTGATTTATCAGCCATAATTGAATGTGCCTATATAAAAAACCGGAGTTTCTTGGTACGGATTCCCCTGCCCTTTCGTTAAATAGTTAAATTTTTGTTTTTAATCAATTTCATTAAAAATGTCAATTAATAATTTAGCTAATAGTAATAATTAAGGCCTTTAATGCTTACGTATTCTGCAAACCCAAAGATGCGTTTCTATAAATAGATACAGGCCTTTATTTAGAAATGCTTACTGAAGGAGTGAATATTACAGGCCTGCGGAAACAACTTTTACAGTACATATAAGCATTACCTTGACCTAACGTATGATCTAGCCTACTATAGATAACAAAATAGGACAATATACATGATACATCATCTTAAAAAGCCATTTGAAAAAATAACAGGTCCCTTTGTAGCCTTATTGATAAAACGTAACGTTACAGCCACACATCTCACTTTGATTGCATTCTTTGGAACAATCGTTGCCGCTATATTCATAGCTTTTGAACAAATGAGAATAGGTTCCTGGCTGTTTTTGATCTTCTCACTTTTTGATGCCCTTGATGGTTCCCTAGCCAGAAGAAATAATACTGAAAAACCTCTTGGTGCCTTTATAGATTCTGTAATGGACAGATTTTCTGACAGCGCCATAATGTTCTCTATAATACTTTATGGGCTTAAGGTTAGTGATAAGACCATTCTGATATTAGGCCTCCTCGCCCTTATCGCCTCACTTATAACAAGTTACATTAAGGCAAAGGCAGAAATATTTATTGAATTTGGCCCCACAGGTCTCCTGCAACGACCTGAAAGAATACTCATTATTTTCCTCATGCTGTTTTTTCACCAATATCTTACCGCCGGCTTATGGATTCTCGTTATAGGCGGATATATAACTGTCTGCCAAAGGCTATATGCTGCCTATAAAGAAATTACTTGACAATTTCTTGCCTAAAATTACTTAGCTATACGAAATTGCTACTAAACGCGCCATAAAGAAAAAATAGGGTCAACGTTCTACATACATGAGAGATGCGGATAATATGTATATATATCAAGTTATTAAATGATTCATAGGTCTAATCAAAAATATTACATAAAAAGAAACGCCTTAGAAAAAAATCTTGTATTTAAAAATAGCAAATGTTATAGAGGGTTAAAAATTGTTCTGGAGGAAGAAAAATATGTTAAGCAAATCCCATGAATTCATAAAAAACAGTAACATAAACAGAAGAGAATTTCTAAAAATTACAGGTATGGTTGGGGCCGGCGTTGCTACATCATCATTATTGGTACCATTAGCCGAGGCAGTAAAATTTGATAAAAATTTATATAAAGTTTCAAGATCACTGCCAAGCATGGGAACAATGGTTTCCATAACGGTCCTTGATGGGTCAAAAGACCATGCGGAAGAGGCTATTTCTGTTGCATTTAATGAAATAGAACGATTAGTTAAAATAATGAGCAGATTTGATACCACTACCCCCCTCTATCAATTAAACAGCGAAGGTTTTTTGAATCAATCCCCTCCTGAGCTCTCATATTTAATTAATAAATCAAAACACTATCATTCTCTTAGCAACGGGTCCTTTGATATTACAATAAAACCAGTATTGGATTTCATCACCCAATCCTTTAAAAAAGACCAAAATGTATCAGATAGCGAAGAAAAAAAGATAAACGACCTTTTGAGCCTTGTAGATTCTAAATTAATTTATACAAGCGGGAAACATGTAGCGTTTAAAAAGGGCGGCGTGCAAATTACATTAGACGGGATTGCAAAAGGTTATATCGTAGACAAGGCAACTAAAAAAATATCGGATACGGGAATTAAACATGCCCTTATAAATGCAGGGGGAGACATAAGCGCAATAGGCGGTAAAGAAGATAATAAACCCTGGAAAATAGCCATAGAAGACCCACTAAAGGGTAAAAATTACCCATCTGTGGTATCAATTAAGAATGGCTCTATTGCGACATCTGGAAATTATGAGGTGTTTTTTGATAAAAAGAAGGTGCTTCATCACATTATAAATCCTAAAACAGGATTATCGCCCTTAATAAATGCAAGTGTATCTATACAGGCACCAACGACTATGGAGGCTGATGCGTTATCAACAGCGGTTTTTTTACTGGATCCTAATTCAGGCATACGATTGATAAATTCTATCCCGTCTTGCAAGAGCCTTATAGTCACGAAAAATCAGATAAAAATAAAATCCAATGATTGGCAGAACTCTAAGATATAAGCTCCTCTATACGCCTTTTTAATTCTAAAAGAGATGAGGGATGTATAGCTGAAATAGGAATACCATGTAGTTTTGAAGATATATTCCGGGCGTATTCACTGCTAATTTTATCACTTTTATTTAACACTAAAATTGTCTTTATTTCTGTCACATTAAGGCTGTTAAGGATTTTATTTACCGATTCTATTTGATCTTCCAGGCCCGGATTGCTGATGTCAGCTACATGAATGAGAACATGTGCCTCATGTAACTCTTCAAGTGTAGTGGCAAAGGAGTCAAGAATGTCCTCAGGCAAATCCATTATAAACCCCACGGTATCGGTTATTATAGCCTCTTTATTTTTTAGCTTAAGACGGCGACTTGTAGTATCAAGGGTTACAAAAGGCCTGTCCTCGGCTGTAAGATGATTACCCGTAAGGTTATTTAAAAGAGTAGATTTGCCGGCGTTTGTATAACCAACAATTGATATTATAGGTATTTCCCTATTTTTTCTCGTCTTTCTTCTCTCATTTCTATGCCCTCTAATAATTTGGAGCTCTTTATTTAACAATGCGATTCTGTCCCTTACCCTTCTTCTGTTGATCTCTAATTTTGTCTCTCCAGGGCCTCTCCCCCCAATACCACCTGTAAGTCTTGACATGGCAGTATTTTTTCTAATCAATCTTGGCAGAAGATATCTTAATTGGGCAAGCTCCACCTGGATTTTACTTTCCTTGGTAACAGCTCTTCTAGCAAATATATCCAGTATCAACTGGCTTCTATCAATTATCTTCATCTCCGTATAATCTGTAAGTGACCTTACTTGAGCCGGCGTTAACTCACCGTCAAAAATCAGAAGATCAGCACCTGTTTGAAGTGTCCGTACAACAAGCTCACTTAATTTCCCCTTACCTAAAAGAAAACGGGGGTCAATCTTTAGTTTTTTTTGAATAATAGAATCCACCACTTTAAGATCACACGCCAGGGCCAATCCTGTTAATTCCTGAACTGATTTTTCTGCGTCTTCCTTTGTGGATGTCGTAATACTTACGAGCACAGCCTTTTCTTGTTTACCTATCCCAAAGCCTTCACCACTTCTCGTAAATTCTATTTCAAGCTCCTTTATGAATTTCGTAAAATCTATGTCAAGTTTTCCAATGTCAGTCAAATCTTCTAATGCCCAGGAATACCCGAATCTGTTTTGAGGGAGTATATAGGCATAATGCAAATCTCTTGGAATACCTCTGTCATCGATACTAATACTCAACATCAAATCAAGTTTCAGCAGTGCCAAATCTGTTAGGTCTTCCTGGCTTAATGGTTCCCCATGGAGATGAGTATGCACGCACCTTAAGCCCCTGAGTCTTCCTGAACCAGATCTGAACCTGGCCAAATCTGGTATGAAAATATCTTTATCACTGCCTACAATAACATATTCAACATCCCCCTTCCTGTCTATGAGAAGGGCTACCTGTTTATTGATATCAATTGAAATCTCCCCTAATCGGCGAGCCATTTCGCGGGAAATGACTTCACCCTCTTTAATCCTTCGTCTATAAATATCCTGGAGTTTTTTTAAATGGTTAGCCTTAAGGCCGCCTGTTTTTCCAAATACCTTTTCTATGGCCTTGCCTCAAAATGTTCTTTGTAGATTTGAAAGGGAGGGTTTAAATAACCATGAGGGAGAGAATTATAATCCCGTATTAACTCTCTTTGATTCATGAAATGAATATCATATTTAAGATACAACATAAAAGAACGTAAATCTAAACAGCCACGTCTAATAATTCTGGTTCTTCCTTGTAAGAATTTTGGAACTTCGTATATTGCTTTCTAAATAATAAATCTACTACACCAATGGGACCATTCCTGTGTTTTCCAATAATAATCTCTGCCTTGTCCTTATTTTCCTCTGTGGGATTATAATGTTCATCCCTGTAAATAAACACGATCAGATCAGCGTCCTGCTCGATAGCACCAGATTCCCTCAGGTCCGCTAACATAGGTTTTTTAATGGTTCTCCCCTCGACTTGTCTGTTTAACTGAGAAAGCGCTACAACAGGTACATCCAAATCCTTTGCAAGGGCCTTCAAGGATCTAGATATATCTGAAATTTCCTGCTGCCGCGATTCAACAAATCGTTTGCTCTGCATTAGCTGAAGATAATCAATAACCACTAAAGATATGCCGTGCTGTTTTTTCAGCCTCCTAGCCTTGGCCTTCATCTCTAATACTGATAGTCCTGATGAATCATCTATAAAGATAGGCAATTTTGAGAGCCTGTCAGTAGATTCGATTAAACGAGTCCACTCATCATCCTGTAATGCTCCTTTTCTTAGCCTTGAAGCATCGATCATTCCATCAAGCCCCAAGAGTCGTATTCCAAGCTGCATGCTCGACATTTCCAGGGAAAAAAGAGCGGTCCCTACATTGTGATTTAGGGCAGCGTTATAAACAATATTCAATGCAAGGGCTGTCTTACCCATGCTTGGTCGACCGGCAATAATGATAAGGTCAGATGGCTGAAGGCCAGAGGTAAGATTGTCAAAATCAACAAATCCGGTTGAGATACCAGTAATATTGCCACCCCCATGAGCCATGGATTCCACCTTTCCAAAACTCTCTTTTACCACATCTTTTAAAGGAGAAAAGTTTTGTCCGGTATTCCTCTCTGCTATTTCATACATGGATTGTTCTGCCAGGTCTAAAATCTCCGGGGTTTCCATGGTGGGCTGAAAACAGTTGTCAGAAATGCGTGAGCACTGCTCAATTAGCTTTCTTTTCGTTGCTAAGTCTCGCACTATTTCGGCATGATAGGTAATTCCAGCGGAGGTAGACGTGGCATCTGCCAAAGATGCTAAATAATCGCTGCCACCTATTTTATCCAGTTTTCCGTTCTCCTCTAATACATGAGAGAGGGTGATAATATCAACGGGCTCGTCCCTGTTATATAAGGTTACCATTCCTTCAAATATAGTAGAGTTCGCCTTTCTATAAAAATCTTCACTAGCAAGAAAATCCACAATCTGGTTTAATGCGTCATTATTTATTAATACCCCCCCCAGTATAACCTGTTCGGCTTCGAGGTTATGAGGCGGTAACTTATATACTGATTGTGATATAGTTTCCTTCTTACTTGCCATAAATAATTTTTACTCCGATGCCTTTTCTTGCTCCAATTTTTCCACAATTACCTTTATCTGTGCCAATACCTCGGGGTAAAGTTTAATGCTTACCTCATATTCACCAAGAGTCCTTATAGGTTCATCAATGATAACCTTCTTTCTATCAATAATGATATTCTGATTTTCAAGCTCCTGTGCAATATCTCTGCTTGTTACCGAACCATAAAGTTTTCCTTCTTCACCGGCCTTACCCTTAATAGTCAATACTACCTGCGAGATATTCTCCTTTATTCTTTCCGCCTCCTCCTTATCTTTCATTCGTTTAGCCATAATCTTCTTTTTCCTTGCCTCCAGCATCTTTAAATTTCCATTAGTTGCTTCAACGGAAATCCCCTTGGGGACAAGATAATTTCGGGCATACCCTCTGGCTACCTCAACAATGTCTCCTTCCAGGCCAAGAGGCTCAACATCCTGCATTAAAATAACCTTCATATTTACTCTCCCGTCCAAGTTTTTAAATATGTAACTAAAAATCGCCCTTTTTTAATTTTTATACCATTTATGTAAGCCCTATAGAAAATACCCAAATTTACAATAGTTTGAAAAATATGAAAAAATGGGTGTCTTTAGAGTAGATCTCGAAGAAAGGTGCTTTAAGAATTGCGTAGGGCACGAAAAAACATAAAGGTGGATAGGGCTGCTGAAAAATTTTTTGAAAGTCCAGACCTCTCTAACAGACAAATTTTTAAGATTATATGTTTTCTTTTAATTAACCGTTTATTAGCTAGTACTCTCTATATTCCCTTGTGTTTATCTTAGCAGTAGTATACGGCAACAGGGCAATGTTTCTTGCTCTTTTAATAGCCAGGCCAAGTATTCTCTGATGTTTGGCGCAGTTGCCTGAAATTCTTCTTGGGACAATTTTCCCTCTCTCAGTAATAAAAGCACCCAGGGTCTTAGGCTCTTTATAATCTATTTTAAGGTTTGGGTCAGCGCAAAATCTACAAACCTTGTGTTTAACAAAAACTCTCTTATCATAACTGTCATTAAATGCCATTATTCTTCCTCTGAATTCCTATTATCCTCTAAAGATATATCTCCATTCTCTGTCGAACCCTCTGCCTCCTTTTCCTCTTTGGCAACATTTTTTTCCTTTATCTTGCTTATCAGTTCTTCTGGGTCGGAATCTTCGTCTAATTTGATATGTAAATATTTTAAAACTCTGTCATCTAGTTTAAGATTTCTCTCCAGCTCCTTTACTACAGTTGGGAGTCCACAAAAGTCTAATAAAACATAGTAGCCTTTGTCAAACTTTTTAACCTCATAGGCCAATTTTCTCTTGCCCCATTCATTAACCTCTACAACAGTTCCTTTTGACTTGCTCACTATCTCTGAAAACTTATCAACAACTTCCTTTAGTGATTCGGCCTCAAGGTTGGGGTTTATAATATAAACCAGTTCATAATGTCTCATCTATTCAAATACCTCTCCTTTGTCGTTCAACGCATAAATTTAAATCCTTATCTATATCCGTTGCCAAAGATTGTCAACTCATTTTTTATTGACCAGGAACAAATCCACAATAAAACAATTTTTTTAAAGTTTATATTAATGGGAACACAAAAAACGAAGATATTGCATATAAAAGCGCACCTAAATCCCCTAATAATTATAGAAGCATAGATTATAACAATGCAAGGGTTGTAAAAGATTTATTCGCTCGCGCTCAGTCACTTGCCCCCGCAGGCGCTTCGCCTGGAGGGCAGGTAACTCAAGAAACGTGTTTAAAATCTGACCTCACAAAGTTAGCCTCTCAACTTCCATAGGTACGAAAAGCTCTCACTCTTAAGAACTCACTGCTAAATTGTAATCTATTCTTTCTCCTTTGTTAAAACCACATAGCTTGTATGACCTTCACGCATGATAACCATAAGGAGCTGTTTCTTCGAAGATGTCTTTTTAATAATCTTTCTATAATCACCCATATCTTTAATGGGCTCATTCTCTATTTCAAGAATCAAATCACCCCTTCGCAATCCAGCCTCATATGACGGGCTGCCTCTTGTTACACCTGAAACTACAACTCCTTGTTCGCCTTCAATAGATAAAGACTCTGCCAGTTCGGGCGTTAGCTCCTGTACCGTTAATCCAAGTTTTTCTTCTTTCTCAGGTGCTATTTTCCCTGCTGCAGTGGCCTCCTGTTTAAGCTCTCCAACCTCAAGTGTCAGCTTCTTTTTTTCTCCCTTTCTAACAACAAGCACCTCTACTTCTTTACCTACCGGAGTTTCTGCGACAATGGAAGGTAATAATTGCATATTTTTTACCTTCTTCCCGTCAAAGCTAACGATAACATCGCCCCTTTGCAGACCCGCCTTTTCGGCAGGACTATTCTCAGTTACCTCAGCAACAAGGGCTCCCTCTAGTTCTTCAAGCTCGAATTTCTCCTTTAATGCAGAGGTAATAGTCTGTATGGTAACACCAATCCAACCCCTGACGACTTTCCCTTTTTCTTTCAATTGGGACATAACTGATTTCGCCATATTTATAGGGATTGCAAAGCCTATCCCTACATTTCCACCCGTAGGAGCAACTATTGCCGTGTTAATTCCAACTACCTCGCCCTCTAAATTAAATAAGGGCCCACCTGAGTTTCCAGGGTTAATAGATGCATCTGTCTGGATAAAATTATCATATGGCCCCGCGCCAATTATCCTTCCCTTGGCGCTAACAATGCCGGCGGTTACAGTATTTCCTAAGCCAAAGGGATTACCAATAGCTACAACCCAATCTCCTATCCTTAATTTATCAGAATCTCCAAGCTTTACAGCGGTAAGTTTTTTATCAATATCAATCTTTATTAATGCGATATCAGTTTTTTCATCCCGTCCTATGATCTTTGCCTCGTATTTCTCATCCTCAGAGAATGTTACCTGAATTTCATCCGCATCGGCAACTACGTGATTATTGGTTAGAATATAGCCATCGTCACTAACAACAAAACCTGACCCAAGGCTCCTCTGTTTCATAGTGCCCTCAGGTTCTCCACCAAAAAAGTGTTTGAAAAATTCATCTCCGAAAAAGTCCCTCATATCCTTTCCCTGAAACGGAGAAAAACTCCTTGATGTCTTTACTGTCTTTGTTGTGCTTATATTAACAGCTGCTGTTCCCTCCCTGGCTGCTAATTCTGCAAAGCTATCAGGGACAGAATTTTTAGCAAAGCTAACCTTGAATGCACCTGAACCTAATAGTAAGGTCAAGGCCATAACCATAAAAATAAATGCCCTCATGTTCAATTTCAAACATCTTTCCTTCATTTCCTTTTACCTCCCTTCAAAACCCATTTATAGATTTCCAGATTTCTCACATTAAATGCGTCAAAACACACACTACTAATCTTGCTGAAAAGTAGCGCAAATATCTCTATATTTGCTACCTAATTTATTATTGCTTTTTCTCTTTATCTTCTAACATTTTGAGCCTTTCGGTTGCCCTGGCCAACTCCCTTCTCATTGCAACCATCTCTTCCTGCAGCCTGGCTACCTCATCATGCTCGCCTTCATCAGTATCCAATAAACTCTCACTATCGCTACATGGTGTCGCTCCCTCTATCTGACCTCCTATGTATGCTTCGATAACACTTTTAACCATACCGGATACGCCGGTAATCGCCTCTATTCCAAATTCCCGAAAAAAGCCAATAGCCTTTGGTCCCATGCCTCCTGAAATTATAACATGCGCACCTAAACTTTTTATAAAACCAGGTACCTCTCCAGCCTCTCCGTGACTTTCATATGCCGGGTTTTTTACTGACTTTACCTCCCTTACCTTATTATCTTGAATATCTACTAATACATAATAAGGGCATCTTCCAAAATGATGGCTTAATACAGCTTCTAACCCTCTATCATCGTCTGTTGCTAATGCGACTTTCATAATCATCTTCTCCTCTTGTATAAATTTTGTTTACCATGTATTCTAGATTTATTTTAGGCCCAACCGTAAAAAATATTTCATAAGCATGATTAAAACCGCCTTACTGTCAGGCTTCTCCTCTTATGGCCTGCATGTAAAAAAGGATCATTTCTTTACCGTGGAGACACTAAAACCGAGAATTTTCTTACATACTATCTCTAAACTTTAGTGCAGAGGGTGGCGAAAAATGAATTACTATTTTATAAACAGGCTAGTAAATACTTTTTCCTACATGCTCAAGATTGAGCTACAAACATCCTTAACTTTTTTTGCCTATAAATCTTTTACAGTATACGAACAATTTTATAAGAATATTAGTTTATAATCAATGTAAAGATACAAAAACGGCGTAAAATTGCGTATATAAAAGACTTATTAACAGGTTTATATGATTAGAATTTTAATACCTGCAGCAGTAGATGTCAAGGTATGGCCTGTTTCTCTATATAAGCCACATAGATATAACCATCACAAAACCCGTGCCAACCTAAAAAAATTATCAGCGTTATCTAGGGAATCATATAATCCATTATTAAGCTTTAGGCTTTGTTGTAAAAATAAAATAGTTCTGCCCATCTACCTATATTTCCAACCGCCGTTTTAGTCAAAAAAGCTAAACGAATAATCAATCAGCTTTGGGTATTTTATTGCCAAACTTTCTTTGTCTTTTCAGGTTTAACCTTGACGAAAATCCCGCACACAGTGTAAGTTTATGCAATGATTGATCTTGCTAAAATAAAAACTCAGCTCGG
>CAYMVB010000312.1:0-3959 GCA_964393665.1 uncultured Desulfobacteraceae bacterium
AAGGTGAGGTTTTAAGTAATGAAATTAAAACTCAGCTAAAAAAAATTATAGCGGAAGGGAGGCTTAATGAAGCGAACAACATACATCTTTCGTTTGAAAAAGCATATGCGACTTATTTTTTAATATTGTCAAGTTGTCAATATATGCCTCAAATAAAAAGGCATAATGACCTTTCAAGTTTGTTACCTATCAAGTTGAATGATATTGAGTATGCCATAAGATATGAAAAGGCTTACAAATATTTTAAAAATGAATTAATTCGACAAAAACGTGAAAAAAATATTATCAGTGAGAAGTGGGATGGTTCTCATGTGCATTACAGTTATTCACTTTCTGGAGATGATAGGGATTGGATTAAGAAAAACGCATATAATGCTGTAAGAAACAAAATAGAACTAAAAGACAATGTTCGCTATGTTGATTTAGAAACCATCGAAAGTAATCTTTTAGAAGCTTTAAATTGCCTGAAAGCTAAAGGGATTCATGAAATTACTGAAAAAATACTTCCAGAAAAAGATGCCACCAACAAGTCTGGGTATATTTGGGGTAATTATAGCCACGACACGCTGGATGAATTTGTTTGCAGGCTATACAATCTATTTATGAAGGAATACAAAATAATTATTGAAACAAATTTTCCGAGTTTAAAAGATAATTTTAAACTATACTCATTAATGCCAATAAAGGTTTTTTTGTATAGAGAAGAACCTAGAGATAGAAGTCGCCCTGCGTTTTTTGGGTTTGTGTGTAAAAAGAATAGTTTAGAGGAAAGTGAAGCTATTCTTTGCGACAAAGATGAGTTAAAAATGGATTGGGATAAATGGAATCTTTTATTTAAAGGGGAGTATCAAAAGGTGGTCCATCACGAGTCTTTTAACGTGGACGCCTTTTTTGGTGGGCATAAAACCTATCTAAAATTCAATGTTCCATCTGAACTGGCTGCTTTGCGTTATTTGGTTTATTCTCGAATTGAGTCTGAACTTAAGGATGTTATAGAGGCATTATTCACTTCATACAGTGTCCTAGAAAGATGATATTTCTCTTCTGTTAGCTTTTACAATATCACTAGTTGGAAAGACAGTTTAAATTGAAGAGAGGCTTAACTATTATAATTTATGTTATTAAAGTGTTGCATTACCTTGAGAACTAAAAGAAATATGTTGGAAAAGAGTCAATTGCAAGCTTTGCTGATCAGCGACAATCAGAATTCCGGTCTAACGACAATTAAAATTCCCGGTATCTTGGTAAAAATCGTAATCTATCCGAACTTATTAAAAAGGAGGTTCGGGTGATTACAGACAGACAAGCGAGGGTACTTATGAAAATGTTAGCAAAAGGAAAGAGTCTCATTATTGCAGCATCAAAAGCGGATATGGACGAGAAGACAGCACGGAAGTATCGGGATTTAGGTAAACTGCCAAGCGAGGTTAAGGTCAAACACACATGGCCGACGAGGGAAGATCCATTTAGTGACGTATGGGAGGAGATAGAGGAGAAACTGGAGATTAATCCAGGATTGGAAGCAAAGACCTTATTTGAAGATCTTCAGCGACGCTACGGGGGCCAATTTGCTGATGGTAAGTTACGGACATTACAGCGCCGGGTTAAGATTTGGCGTGCATTGAAGGGTCCAGCAAAAGAGGTATTCTTTCCCCAGAAACACCATCCCGGCGAGTTATGTCAATCGGATTTTACCCATATGGGCTATCTGGGCATAACCATTCAGGGCCAACCATTCGACCACCTTATCTATCACTTTGTACTTACCTACTCGAATTGGGAGACAGCAACGATCTGCTTCTCAGAAAGTTTTGAGTCTTTGAGTGAGGGTTTACAGAGGGCACTGTGGCAGCTGGGCGGAGTACCCAAAAGGCATCGAACGGATCGTCTTTCAGCGGCAGTAAACAAGCTTGGCAATCCGGAGGAGTTTACACAGCGCTATAAGGCCCTGCTCAGTCACTATCATGTAAAAGGATGCAAGACCCAACCGGCGAGCCCTAACGAAAATGGAGATGTGGAACAGCGCCATTATCGATTCAAGAAGGCCTTAGAGCAATCCCTGATGTTACGAGGGAGCCGGGATTTTTCCAGCCGTGGAGACTATGAGGGGTTTCTTGGAACACTTTTCACCCAGCTTAATGCAGGTCGCAAGGATCGACTTAAAGAAGAACAGGATGTTTTGAGGCGCCTACCACCGAATCGTCTTGACAGTTACAAAAGAGTTACGGTCAGGGTTGGTCCGAGCAGTACCATAAGGGTCAATAACAATGTATACTCTGTTCATAGCCGTCTGATTAGAGAGACCATTGAGGTCCGTGTTTATATGGAGTATCTGGAAATATGGTATGCTCAGCACCGGATAGAAACCCTTCCACGTTTGCGCGGAGAAAATAAACACTACATCCGGTACCGACATATTATCGACTGGCTAGCCCGAAAACCGGGAGCCTTTGAAAACTACCGATACCGGGATGCCCTTTTTCCCACACATAGGTACCGAATAGCCTATGACTGGCTCAAGGAAAGGAGATCTTCCACGGCAGCAAAAGACTATCTTTCTATTTTACATCTGGCGGCACGGCAAAATGAGAGCATGGTAGATTATGCACTCGGTGCCCTTATTGATAAACAGGAGGCCATCAGCATTGAATCAATAGAAAGCATTATGGATTCTTTAGATCAGATGCCTTCCCCTGCGGACGTTACAATCGACAGGGTTGATTTGGGTGTATATGATGCCCTTCTCACCCTGAGAGAGGAGGTGCGATCATGTTGCCGGATGAGCTAAAAACCTCCCTGACACAATGTCTTAATGAGTTGCATTTACCCACGGTAAGAGCCTGTTATGAACAGCAGGCTGATCAGGCACGGCAAGAAAATATAACCTATGAGTATTATCTGGCAGAGGTTATGGAGCGGGAACGAGAGGTCCGCAGCCATAATCGGATAGAAAGGATGCTCCGCGAATCCAAACTGCCATTGGAGAAAAACCTTGACAACTTTGAGATGGATCGTCTGTCATCCAAGCTTAAAACCCAGATAAAAGCCCTTATAGATAGTTCGTTTGTAGGACGATCAGAAAATATCCTGGCGTTTGGAAATCCCGGAAGTGGAAAAACACACCTGCTCTGCGCTATTGGCCAGGAGCTGATTCAGCACGGACGTAAGGTGTTATTTACCCCCTGCAGCCTTTTAGTGCAGCAATTACTCATCGCCAAGCGGGACTTGAAGCTGCCCAGGGCACTGAAAAGGTTAAGCAGGTATGAGGCCATACTTATAGATGACATCGGCTATGTGCAGCAAGACAGGGAAGAGATGGAAGTACTTTTTATCCTTCTGGCCGAACGGTATGAACGGGGCAGCCTTATGATAACCAGCAATCTCCCGTTTTCCAAATGGGAACGTATCTTCAAGGACCCTATGACGGCTGCTGCTGCCATTGATCGCCTTGTTCATCACAGTATCATTTTAGAGTTAAATTTACCAAGCTATCGCCTGGAGAAGTCCAGAGGAAAAACAGATTAGAAGGAGAACAGATATGGAAGAAACTGTCTACAACCCCCAAAAGGGTCGATTAGAGACTATACACGTAGACTATAGTAAAGAGAATACCACATGGTTTGATGATTATGAGGATAGTGAGGATATATACATGATCACTGATTACAAAGGAGGTATTTTGATAAAGGAATGTAATCACACGTATCCCGTTTGGCTCTATGATTTCACGAGGGATGAGATCGGTAATGATCAGAAAAAGGCAAAGGAAATCAGAGCCCATTATGTATAGAGCTGGACAAAAAAGACAGGAGGATAAAAAGAATTGAAAGCAGGTGACACTCCGGTCGCCCTGCGGGCTCACTCCGTGTCACCTGCTAAGATATAGGATATTTCTTACGGTAATGGTAATCCGGGAATTTTAATTGTCGTCAAGGGAAAAAATAGTTGACGTCGATCAG
>CAYMVB010000313.1:0-1805 GCA_964393665.1 uncultured Desulfobacteraceae bacterium
AGGCAAGCAAAATCTGCTGGGAAAATATCAGGCCTTTTGTTCTTCCAAGATTTTCAAGCATTGCATCTTTATATACCATCATATTTTTTATCATTCTTGTAAGCCGGTCCAACATATAGTCTATAAGAATTGTACTATCTGGCGCAATAATCCTCTCGACCGATGAATGGCTGATATCCCTTTCATGCCAAAGTGCTATATTCTCAAGGGCAGCTAAACTATAGGACCTGATAAGCCGGGAAAGACCTGAGAGATTTTCAGAGCCGACGGGATTCTTCTTGTGCGGCATAGCAGATGATCCCTTCTGCCCCGGGGTAAAAACCTCCTCTGCCTCTCCAACCTCCGTCCTCTGAAGGTGCCGTATCTCTACAGCCATTTTTTCAACAGATCCTGCGAGTATCGCTAAGGCGGTAAAGTACTGGGCATATCTATCTCTCTGGATAATCTGTGTAGATGCCTCCGCCGCCTTTAGACCCAGCTTGGCGCAGACATAACTTTCGATACCTGGAGGAATATTTGCAAAGGTTCCTACAGCACCTGATATTTTACCATAACTTATGACATCCAATGCCTGTTCAAGCCTTTTCAGGTTTCTCTTCATCTCGCTATACCAGACCGCGAGTTTCAGTCCAAATGTTATTGGCTCGGCATGAATGCCATGAGAGCGTCCAATCATAACAGTATTTTTGTGCTCAAACGCTCGTTCTTTAAGAACAGAGAGAAGTGAGTGGACGTCTTCGATAATTAAAATCATTGCCTCTTTAAGCTGAAGGGCCATTGCCGTATCAAGGATATCCGACGATGTCAGCCCCATATGTATAAAACGGGCGTCAGGGCCAACATACTCCTCAACGTTCGTTAAGAAGGCAATTACATCATGCTTTACCTTTTCCTCAATCTCCTCGATTCTCTCAATGGAAAATTGTGCCTTCTGCCTAATAGTTTCAAGCGATTCTGCCGGGATAATCCCCTCTTTTTCCATTGCCTCGCAAACGGCTATCTCTACATCAAGCCACGTACTGAATTTATTCTGCGGCTCCCATATCTTACCCATCCTTGGAAGTGTGTAGCGCTCTATCATTTTTATCCCTCTAAATAATAGGTAACAGTTCAGCCACTAAGGCACTAAGTCATGAAGGGAAAACATGAATTTCAAAATCTTAAAAGAAATAAAAATAGTAATTCCCAAAAAGTTTACAGATATTACATTCTGCTGTTAATGACAAATAATAAATTATTCTAGAGTGTTAGTGTCTTCGTGACTTTGTGGCTGTACTAATTTCTATTTTCCAATTTCCCCGGTTGGCGAGATCTTAGACAAGTTTCAAGCCGTGAGCTGTTAGCATTTAATCAACCTTCTCAACTCTCCAGTCTTCTATTTCAACCACTAACGATCTCTGGAGTAACTCTAAGGAAATAACAATCTTGTCAGATTTCCCCTTGTGCCTCAAATAAAACCCCGTAAGACCCTTAAGGGGACCATCCATTATAATAATCCTATCACCCTCTTTTACGTAATCTTGGTTCCTAACAGTCCTGTCCGTACCGTTTAATATCTGAAGTGATAAAATTTCACTATCTTTTAATGGTACTGGTACGCCATTAATTCCAATTATTTTAACAACACCGTAGGTTTTTAAGATATCAAGGTATTGTCCCGGGTTCAAATCTGAATGGACAAAAATATACCCTGACAAAAGCGGAACATAAATCCTTTTCCTCCGGTCTTTTCTGCGGCTCATAACCTGCACTTTGGGGAGAAATGTTTCGATAGACTTTTTACTAAGTCCATTAAAAACCACATC
>CAYMVB010000314.1:0-4291 GCA_964393665.1 uncultured Desulfobacteraceae bacterium
ACAAGTTGATTAATAAAACGTATATGCTCTATATTTTGGTTAAAGACGATTTTGTTATGCATGTTATAGCCTATCCTGTTTGCATACTTCTGGTAAAAAAGATACTTATGTGCAGTCATTCGCTTCATGGGGAATATCTCTAACATCCCTAAAATTTGGTTATCAAGGAAGAGGGGTATTTTATTTTCGGAAATTCTTTTACCAATTATGGGAAAGATAAATGATTGGCCCGACCTATAGGGACTTTGATTTATTATGATATCAGGCCTGGCTACTTTTGGGGGCTGCAAAAGACCCTCAGAGGTACAACAACGCATTTCAAGTGCTTTATCTTCCGCCCTGGCTGTGTAAATGCAACTTTCATGATTGAAAAAGAAGCGCATAACAGCGACTGCTATTCTATATAGATTGTGCATGGAGGTGAATTCCTGAGCTAAATCATAGAAGGCACAGATAGCCATTATTTCTTTATTTTTAAAGCTATAGGAAGTATAATCCTTTTCCTTTTGTTTTAAAAGCTTGTAGGATAGATCCAGGTCGTGGTGCAATTATTCCTCCTTATTTATATTATATTATTCATTTGGTAAATGGCTGCTGATAGGGGCAACCTTTCTAATATAAGTAATGAGTAAGGTATTGCTAATCTTTCCCAGTTTGATTTATTGGCCTTATATCTCCTAAGAAACGTAAAAAAAGTTTCTTTTATATATAACCCTGGAGCGAAGCGCCGGGGTCATTTGCTAGATAGATAATAAGAAATAGGCAAGCCTTTCTCTAAAAATACCTCAATAAAATGTCTTTTGAGAGGTTTAAAAATCATGCTTTATAAAGCCAATGTGCCAATTTCTATGGTTGTGCGAAGCCCCTTTTATAACTTTACGGCCTTGCGGCGGAATCAAATATGCAAAAAGAAAAAAAATCCGGTCAAAAAAAATGGGATGGAGATGCCTTTGAGCCCCCACTATTCATATGGGACGAACTAGAGAATGAGAATCCGGAGAAAATTTGTAATAATTCACTGGCAAAGTACGAATCTAACAAAGGCTTTCAATTGCAATTTCTAAACCAGGTGTTTCAAATTATACCAAGTAAAAGAAATATTACACCAATATATGATTTTATTCCAGCAATAAAGTCTTATGAGCTGGATTTAATACTATTAAACTATTTGTTGAAATCCCAACCAATACCTATAAAGGGTGAAATGATAAATGAAAAGCAAATCTTAGGCGGAGAGGCATTTTTTAGAGGGCCACACAGGCTGAATACGGCACTCATAGTGGAGAAATTCGGTGAAGATGAAGGATTGTTTTTATCAACAGGGAAAAAGCTTGGGGGTGAGGTGAAGAACCTGGGGGATGCCGCTGTTTGCTTTAGGGCATTTCCAAGGGTTCCAGTTACTCTTATACTCTGGAAAAAAGATGACGAGTTTCCTGCGCAGGTAAGCGTGAACTTTGATGTCACTATATCAGAGCACCTTCCTTTGGATTGTATCTGGGCCATGATACATGTATTGTCAAAATGGATAGTAATGATCAGCCTATAGGTCCATTACGACATTTATGAGTGCGAATGAGGACAATTTTCAAAGCTCTCTAAACACATGCATAGAAATCAAAAAACCCTTGATATGGTAAGCCTTGAAACATTGGTATAGGAATTCATGCCTCCCGGCCACCTAACTCAGTTAGGGTTATTTATTGTGTGTTTTATGTTTGGATATTCTGTTTTTCCGAACTGTATTCTTCCATGCAAAAAAGAGGGCAATAAAGTACAGAAGCTCTCCAATTATCAACAGCTCATATCTGTAAGGCAATGGTATTTTTTGATAAAGGGCTGCCCCATAATCAGCCATGAAGGAATAAAGTATCAGGCCAGTGCCGGCCAGTACTAAAATCCACGATAGAAATGATGGAACAAAGTTGTAGCCAATTCTGTATAAGAAAAGAATGAAAAAGCCGATTATTACCATTGTTACAGCAACAATCATGGGCGCAACAACTGGTCCAACCCATGGAAGTGGTATAAGGAATAAAACATCCCATTCGATTAAGGAAGAAGGCCAGCCAAGTAAAATGTTTAACCATACGTAATAAAATAAGTCCCAAAAACCAAAACATATAATAAAATATGAAAATTTTTCCCAAAACTTTGCACCACAAAAGGCAGCTACAGAAATAAGCATGAGGATTGTGGCGGCCTCTCTTGCAATTTCTATTGTTAGGTGTTTTTCTGATAGTATCTTGAGTGGGAATGCAAAGCCATCAGGGTAATACATGTCCCTCAGGTATATAACGACGGCTGCTTCCACAAGGGCCATAGACAGGGTAAACACGATTAGCCAAAAGATTTTTCTCATATCTTAATCCCTCGGAATACTGAGCATCCTTTCAACCGCTGCCTTTGCCCTAACCCTTACATCCTCATCTACCTTGATAACAGTGGTTAGGGTTTCAAGGGCACGAATGATATCTTCAAGATGTGTCAATTTCATTTCCTCGCAAACCATGTCACTGTCAGCAGGTATAAATATCTTCTCCGGGTTCTGTGTTTTAAGGGTATGGAGTAACCCAATCTCTGTGCCGATTATGAACTCCTTATGCGAGCTTTTGCTAACATAGTCAAGCATTCCGGAGGTACTTTTTACTTCATCTGCCAGGTCGATAACCTCTGGCCGGCATTCCGGGTGGGCTAAAAATATCGCCTGAGGGTGATTATCTTTTACCGCCTTTGCCTTATCAGCAGGTAGTCTGTCATGGTAGGGGCAGAAGCCGTCCCAGATAATAATCTTTTTATCCGTATGCCTTTGTGTAAATTTTGCCAGATTTTTATCTGGCACCATGAGCACCGTATCATAACCTTTCAGCGATTTTACCACCTGAATGGCATTAGCTGACGTGCAGCACAAATCACTTTCCGCTTTAACCTCGGCAGGTGAATTAACGTATGTTACAACAGGCACGCCTGGAAACTCGCTCTTTTTCTTGATCAATGATCTGGCATCTATCATGTCTGCCATAGGGCATCCGGCAGATAAAACCGGCAGAAGGACCTTCTTTTCAGGGCATAATATGGATGCTGTTTCTGCCATGAAATGAACGCCGCAGAAAACAATAATTTCAGCGTCAGTTTTAGATGCCTCTATTGAAAGGCCAAGGGAATCACCAGTTAGGTCTGCTATATCCTGTATCTCCCCTCTTTGATAATTGTGTACTAATAAAATTGCATGTTTTTCCTGTAAAAGCTGTCGTATCTTTTTTTGACTGGACTTTATGTCCATTTTAGGTATCTCCTATAGTATAAGGTGCGTTAATTACATATCTTGGCTGAAAATATTTTTTGTAAGCCTATCATTATTTGTAAATCTACATTTTGCAAATTCAATGGATCTACCATGCATAAGCACGATTTTCTCTGCGTGCTAACACATACAGGCCTTGAGTTAGTTGGGTAGTAAAGCATGAAACCACTATCGTGCATAATAAAGTCAAAGTTGTATATTTGAAATGCAACTTTTAAGGTTGCTTATAAAAGGCCATTTTTCAAGAGGGGCCTTAGTTCAAACATTGTTCATTATTTCTTTTTAAAAAAAGATTTGACATCCCTAAATTATACATTTAATCTTAATAAATAACTATTATTGGATGAGGCCTATTGTCTTCTGCATTTTTTAACAGCACCAATTTTCCATCTCTGATTTCTGTAGCTATTAGATTTCTTGGTCAATGTTTAATTAAAAACCTATATCATGACTTTAAAAAATCAAAATACTGATTAGGTTATATGCCTCAAAAATCATTGGTCATTACATCCATAGAACTTAGAAAAGTTAGTTTTCCGAACCAATCAATAGAGCCATTCCTATAGGCTTTCATATTTATAAAGGCAGGAAAACTTAAAGGCCAAGCATTTATTCGTCAGACAATTGTTGGCTGACAGCTATAATCTAATTTGTGCGTTTAATTAGTAAATAGCATAACTTGTAATAACGCACATTTTTGAAAGGATTTTTTTATGAACATCTATGTTGGGAATCTACCATATAGCATAAGTGAGGAAGATTTGAAAGGCGCTTTTTCTGAGTTCGGGGAAGTCGGGGATGTTAACATCGTAAAAGATAAGTTTTCAGGTCGATCAAAAGGTTTTGGATTTATAGAAATGCCGAATAATTCAGAGGCAGACAAGGCGATTAAGGCATTAAATGATAAGGCACTAAACGGTCGGAATATAAAGGTAAACCAGGCAAGACCAAAAACTGATCGCCCAAGGCGCAGGCCATCAAGGTATTGAT
>CAYMVB010000315.1:0-4153 GCA_964393665.1 uncultured Desulfobacteraceae bacterium
CTGGATGAATTCGATAACGGAGAGTACCATTACAGTTTCCACAGCAAGAGGCTGCACGTGCCCCATGATAGGCAATTTCAGTCCAGCCCTCGGTTCCCCTCCCGGCACAACGAAAACATCTTTCAGGGATAGTGTAGCTGAGATGGTATGGGAATAATATCTTGAAACGTAAACCCCTAGATTATAGGATTTGGAGATAATAGTCGCCCTGACCAGCAGGCTAATAGACAAGAAGCTCATAACCAAGATAAAGAGAGGTATGTCATGCGCGGAGTCGTATTTTTAGGAAACAAGAACATGGAGTTGGGGGAGATTCCCGATCCGAAAGTAAGAAAAGGGGATGTGCTGGTGCGGGTAAAAGCCAGCGCAATATGTGGAAGCGAAATGGAGACCTTTGTTCCCCCAACAGGCCTTCCCTGGAAGGGGAACCCGGGCCATGAGGTAATGGGAATAATCGAGGATCCTAACGGTTCAAAACGCTTTCGAAAGAAAGAGCGCGTTGGCGTTTCAACGCTCCAGGGTTGCGGAAATTGCTTCTGGTGCTTACAGGGAAAACAGATTTTCTGTAAGGAGGTCAGAGGGATCAGAAACGCCCACAGCGAGTACGTGGTGTCCAAAGAGATATGGCTTCACCCCCTTGATGACGATATAACTGATGGTGCAGCAGTGCTTCTTTCCGGTGACGGCATGGGTGTGCCCTATGGCGCCAGTATCAGAAGCGGGGTGGCGCCAGGTGACATTACCTGCGTGTTTGGGACAGGCCCCGTTGGGTTAGGGATGACACTGTTTCAAACCTATTTGGGGGCACGGGTCATAGCAGTTGATATCAACCCACTCGCGCTTGAGCGTGCGAAACAACTGGGCGCATGGAAGACCATAAACCCCACAGAGACGAAAGATTTAAAGACCGCAATATGGGACCTGACGTCTGGGCTGGGACCCAACAAAAGTTTCGATGCTGTCTCCATGGGAAACCAGAAGCTATTTCACACCATGCTGGACGTCACCATGCCGGGAGGCACGGTGGTGACTGTCGCACATGGCGATCATGGGATAGACCATGTGCGGGAGCGGCTTTCCTTCCACCTGGATCCAGCCAAAAGGGAGATCTGGGGCAGAAACCTCACCGTGCTGGGTAACTGGATGTGCAATTTCAGTGACTGGTCAGACATGGTGGCCATGGTCAGAAACGGCTTTCAGATAGACCGCATCATCACCAACCAGTTTCCAATTGAAGAGGCGCATGAGGCATATCGCCGGGTTTCAGAGGGACTGGAGGGAAAGGTGATACTGACTCAGTAGGGAAAATGGGGCATAATGAAATAATGGGGGCGTGCATAAAATTATAAGTTTCTCTACAGATTCTTATGAAATTCAGAGGATATGACCGGAACTATCCTATAAACTCCTGTCTAGCAAGAAATAAACTCCAATAATGTTATTTAGTTAAAAAGGTTCTTGAATTTGGCATACTACCTTCTTTAGATCTAAGCATGTCCTTTGGTAAAAGGAGGGGCATAGGTTGGGAATGAAATTATGAAGGTTTAAACCCCGTTGCATCTCGCACTCTTCTGCCAGCTATACTATAGGCTGATTTTGGGCAATCAAGGTAGTTGAACTGAAAAGTGATACTTGACACGGTACCTGTTACGTATCACAATAGTCCATAGAAAAAATGAGAATACTGAATAATCAGGTCCTTGAAGCATAAAGGTTTGGAAAAGTTCTTCCATAACGATAACTGAGGCTGTATCAATCAAGGCCAGGTATCGAAACTTGCGAGAATTTTAGACCGTCTAAGTACATCTATAGGGACTCAGGATATAAATTAATCTGGTTATAGATTAGATTCTCTTTCTGGTAAGGAAAAAGGAATCCGTTCATTGTGGATTAGCGGTAATTGACGAGTCATCTTTCGGCTTAACGAGCCTGATGCCGTGGCCGTTGATTATCGAGATTATCATTAACTATAGGAGGGCGTTCAATGAATGACCTCGGAAAACCTACCCATCCTGGAGAAGTATTACGAGAGGATTTGAAGAAACCTCTGGGTTTAACGGTAACTGAAGCGGAAAAGCGCCTTGGTGTAACCAGAAAGACCTTGCCAGCATTACTTTATTGCAGGGCATCAATGAATCCGGAGATGACAGTCGGAATAAGTAAAGCAATAAAGACATCCCCTGAAAGCTGGTTGTATTTGCAGGCAAAATTAGACCTGTGGAACGCTGAACAACATCCCGTTAAGGTTGAAGAATTTGGAGAGGCTGCCACAGCCTAATCATGTTCAGAAATTTGATTGATATGTGGCTGTGGGCAGGACATTGGTAAAAAAGTAAGATATGCACCGCATGTTGACCGCCTTTTTCCCATTGATGGCTTACCAAGACTTGCCTATGCAGATTGATACGCTTATTACAACAAAAACGAAGAGGAGGAGTAAACCATGATAGAAGATCCAAAGCAATATGTGAAAGATTTGCAAGCCGCTATGGAAAATTTTTCCAAGGTTGACAAAGATACCCTGAAGGCATTTGGTAATCTAAATGAAACTGCTCTCAAAGATGGCGCTCTGGACCGCAAGACGAAGACATTAATGTGTCTTGCCATCGGTACAGCCAATCATTGCGAATACTGCATTGCTGCCCGTGCTGCACAGTCCATCCAAGCAGGAGCCACGCGCCAGGAGCTTATAGAAGCTGCATCGGTTGGTCTCTTGATGGGGGGCAGCCTGGCAATGGGCCCCATCATAACACTATTCGTTGACACTATCAATAGACTTGCTCCAGAGGCCGATAAGGGGTAAAGGGCTTTGGAGATGTTGTTGACCCCAGGTACATACAATCAATGACAAGGTAACGGGGCAGGCTCTAAAAGGAGTCTTGATTGCAAAGCAACGTTTGAAAAAGCAAGTTTTGAATAGGTAAAGACCCTCAATGTTTTTGGGCATACGATTGCGTTTGTTTTTCAGGCATCTCTTTGTATCCAAAACAGCCTTGATGGGAAATGTGAAAAAACCCATCCATTTTTTCCAAAAATTGCCTGCTCGGCTTATGACGGTGATAAGGAAAACCTATCCTGATCGCACCTGCTTTCTTATCGTGGATATGGGTGTTTGAAATAATCCCGGTATCCCGTTGCAGAACTACATGACAAAAAGTTGGAGAGCGAGCTGAGGAACAAGCACGGAGTGAAGTGCTTTATTGGTTACAGGTGTATATGAAACGCATGCTGAAGATACTTTTATTTCTTATTCTGGGTTTTTTGCCCGCACTGGGCGGTTTATTTACCGACACTGGAACATGGTATGCAGCTTTACATAAGCCGGTATTCAATCCACCAGGATGGATTTTTGGACCTGTGTGGACAATCCTGTATATCACTATCGGGCTTTCATTATATTTTCTTTTTAACAGCATGGGTCGTTTTGGATGGAAAATGTGGGTCCTTGTGGGAACGCATCATATCCTCAATTTTATCTGGTCACCGGCATTCTTTTACCTGAAGTCGCCATTATTGGCATTATTTGTCGTGATCGCATTACTTGCTACCATAACGTGGCTTATGCTTATCCAGGCTCATTACTCCCGCAAGGCTTTTTACCTATTCGTTCCCTATTTCCTCTGGGTCTGTTTTGCATCGGTTCTCAATGCCTCTATCTGGTATCTCAACAGATGATTGTAAAGTAATTTGGTGAAAATCTAGACGTGATTTCTCAATTGGGGGGCTGTTGGATCTGGATATAGGCACGCTTGTATGCTGAGGCAGGACTGTTTATATTTACGAACGAAGTGGTTCATTAACAGTGCCGGCACAACGAGAGGAATGTTGCCATCTTGGTGCTGCAGTGAAAAGGATCGTCGATATAAATTCTTTCTGATTACCCTTGCAATCGCTTGATGAGCGACAATTAGAATTCCGGTCTAACGACAATTAATCCCGGTTGGATTTGGGGTCGGGCCACGCCAATCCATTGATTATGCATGATAATCATACCAAAAATACCTGTTTTCAAGGTCTATATCGCCATTTTTAGCCTCGAAATTGGCGATATAGGGAGTCACCGGCTCCTGAAGTGCATAGCTATCTCCAGATTGTTTTACCTTTCTGCCAGCTGCAACTCCAATGAGACGTGATTTTAATTTGTCAACAAAGC
>CAYMVB010000316.1:0-4606 GCA_964393665.1 uncultured Desulfobacteraceae bacterium
CATGTAAAATACTGGGTCAGGAATCCGCCCAAAAACGGACCAATAGAAAGCCCTATATAGACAGCTGCTACATTTACGCCCAGGACCCTGCCCCTTTGGTTTACAGGAAACACAGAGATGAGGATTGCTATTCCGGTGGCAAATATCATGGCGCTTCCAATCCCTTGAACAATTCTTGAGAAAATCAACATGGAGGCGGAAATAGAAAAGGCAGAGATAAAGGAGGCAATGGTAAAGATCGAGATGCCCCAGGTAAATACCCTCTTTCTCCCATAAATGTCTGCCAATCTGCCGAAAGGAACAAGTGATATTACTGAGGCGAGTATATAGGAAGTAGCAACCCAGCTTAACAAGACGGCATCAAGACTGAATTCTTTTTGTATCGCCGGAAGTGCTATATTAATTGAGGATCCCATAAATGGGGTTAGAAAAGCGCTTAAGGTGGCAATAATTAATGCTGACCTTCTATTAATCTCGATATTCATCTGCGTTAGGCAAGCTGGCTGTTTTCAAGGGGGGTGGAAAATTGGCTTGCAGTGCGATGATTCGCAAGCCCTTTTTCATAACCGTTAGATAGAGAGATTCGGCTTTTACAAGCATCTAAAATGCCATACAGCATATCGCTGTATGACATATTTTGCAGTTTAGCCATTTTTGCCATGTGCCCATCCCAGCACCATCCAGGGTTAGGATTAACCTCCAATAACCTGGGTGTGCCGTTTTTATCGAGCCTCCAGTCAAAGCGTGCATAATCGCGGCACTCCAAGCGTTCAAACAAGTTGATGCAACTTGCGCTTAAAAACCTCTCAACATCTTCTGAGAGATTGGCAGGAATAGAATTGATTTTCCAATATGGTGAGCTTGGGTCCCATTTAGCCTCATAGCCGCATATTTTTGGCAACCCTTCGGGTAAACAAGAATAATCTTCCTCGATTATGGGTAGTATGATATAAGAGGTAGTCGGGTTCCCGATAATACCGACTGTTATATCTTTTCCAGTCAAAAATTCTTCTACCAGAACAGGATTGTTGTAACCAAATTTTTCTCTTATGCTTATAATCGCACTTTCCAGTGACTGAAGATCGTAACAGACATTTTTTTGAGTAATGCCAAAACTGGAATCCCCATAGTTGGGCTTGACAATAACAGGAAACATAAGGGGCAATTCAACAAATTGTATATCTTCTGATTTTATCATAAATGCGCGCGGCACAGGAATGTCCATTTCCTTTGCTATGCCCCGTATGAGGGATTTGTCGTAACAGTAGGCAAGGCACTGCGGAGTGCCTCCTGAATAATGAAATCCAAGTACCTCCAGGAGCGCTGTGACATGAAGTTCCTTTGAGGCTTCATTGTTAAAACCTTCATCGCAAAGATTAAACACAAAACTGCATTTCCCTTTCATCTTTAGAAGGTCTTTTATTAAGGTGTCATGGTTGGAAAGATACATAAAATTATATGTTACTTGCTCGGATAATGCTCTCTTCAATTCGTTTATAGTATGATAATCATCATCATCAAAGGTTGAATCAGGCTTAACCACATCCTTTTTATGAGGATCGCCCATCAAAACAAGTACGGACTCCCTCTCTTTAGAGTATTTTTTGACAGGCGCCCACTCCTTTTTTGCGATTGCGGTAACGATTATACGCTCGGCCATCATTCCTAAATCTTGATTGCGTTTTGACTCGGACGGCACCTTTGGATAACTGCAAAGCCTTTCAAATCCTGCTCTTAGCATTAGCTTTTTAAGCTCATCATTGGAGTAAAGCCGTTCCGCATAAAATTGATCCGCGATAACCCCTTTTGTTACATGAGTTATCACTTCTCTGGAAACCAGCCTTTCCTTGTTTTCAGACAGTGATCGTTCTCGGCAAACAAAATAGTTTTTGTCAATCCACTCCCAGCTACGAGGCTGAAAATTTTCCCGCATGTAAGCGCCATCTGTAATATCTATCAACAATTTAGAATTGGGCTTCAAAATTCGCATGATTTCTTTAAAAATTCTCATGTCATCCTTGACAGAGTCAAAGTAACCAAAACTATTTCCAGCAATTATTACAGCGTCAAAATAGTCATTTTGGAACGGTAGGTTTCTGGCGTCACCCTCTTTGAAAATGACATTTAGTCCATTTATTTTGTTAATCTTTCTCGCCCTATTTATTAGATAATGTGACCGGTCTAAACCAAATACGCTGGTATAACCTCTTTTCGCAATCTCTATAGCATGACGTCCCTGGCCACAACATAGATCAAGTATCCTGCTTTCCTTGGAGACATCAATAGCAGAAAGGAAAACATCTGCCTCCTTTTTGGTAATATCCTCATCTTCAACAACATCTCCATCCGTTCTAAGGTAATTTGCATTAAAGAGATGACGCCACCAATCAGCCTTTACGTAACTTTCTAAATTGTCAACCGGCCCTAATACCTCTATTAATCTTTTATTTCCATTTTTTACCATTTTTGCCATGTGTTTTTCCTGAAATCAAAAGGTTATGCAATGTTGCTGGTAAAGCCAAAATAGGCCTGTAATGTAAGAAATTTCGCCTATCCTCCCCGTCTTATTCCATCCCCTTAACAGCCCCTGAGCCCTGAGCGTTATTTTGTACTGGCAGCTTTCGTGTTGTCCGGATTTTTTTATTCATAACAATAAAACGAAGAGATCCAATAACTGCAACGATTAAGCCGAGGGCGATTAGAACCCACCCTGCAACATCAGCATAGAACATGTGAAAAAACCTAATAGATCCTGCCCCTGAAAAAATAAGGGCTAAACTTGTCCTGCAGTAAGACATAAAAGTACGCTCATTAGCCAGGACGGTTCTATCTATTGCCAGTTGATCACGAAGGATCAAGTGTGTAGTAAGGAATTGATCATATGGATTTCTGATCTGTCGGTGGTGTGTATGGTAAGATTCTCTGTTTTCAGAATTTTGTTCAGGCCGGGAGGGTTTTATATTTCGTCGCCATAATTTTGAAAAAATTTCATTGAATTTCATATTAGTTCTATAGATCCCTTCTTTTTACATATTTCATTACTAGTACGTGTAAATATACTTACCATTAAATTATAACACAATATATTTGAGCAATTTATTTCAAAAAATCAACAGATTCTACCTGTTTTTACTATGTGATTTTGGTTGTTTTTGTGGGTAAACAATGCAACCGGAACAGCCAAAAAACAAAGATTTTTGAAATTGCCTTCAGTTAAAATGCTTATCAGCCTAATCCCTGGGAATACGTGTCAGAGCCATTTTTTCCTTCTAAAATATATTGCTAATATGACGGGGATTGCAATGAATGCGGCCCATAGCGTTGGGTAGGCCCATTTCCATGTAAGTTCCGGCATGTATTCGAAATTCATACCATAAATACCGGCTATAAATGTTAGCGGTATAAAAATAGCTGCAAATATGGTTAAGATTTTCATGACTTCGTTCATTTTATTGCTTGTTATAGATAAATAGATATCCAGCAATGCAGAGAGCATATCCCTGTCTGACTCAATCGCATCTGTAATACTTAATATATGGTCATATATGTCCCTGAAATATATATGGGTTTTTTCTTTGATTAATGTAGACTCGCTTCTCAAAATTGCTGTTAGAAGCTCCCTTAGTGGCGAAATGGATCTCTTTATGTTTATCAATTCCCGTTTGACCCTTTGAATGGAGGCGAGTGTCTTCGGGGTTGGATCGTTAAGCAGTTCCTTTTCAAGAGAATCAAGAATTTCGTCAAGGGAGTCTAAAAGGAAAAAATTTTGGTCAACTATCGTGTCTATAATTGCGTATGTTAAATAATCTGACCCCTCGTTTCTAAATCTTCCTTTGCTATTTTTTAGTCTTTGTCTTAATGGAAAAAATAAGTCATCCTGTTTTTCTTTGAATGTTAAAACCACATTCTTAAGAACCAAGATGCTTACCTGCTCATAATTAACCGTAAATTTTTCATTTCCCAGGGATAAGCTCTTTAAGACAATATAAAGGTAGTCATCATATTCTTCGAATTTAGGCCTTTGATGGGTATTCAGTATATCTTCAAGTACAAGTGGGTGGATGTTGAAAAGCCTGCCAACAGATTCTATTATGTTGACATTTTTTAATCCTTCTATAGTAACCCAGGTTACCGTGTCTTTTTTTATGAACTCTAAGGCTTGGTCTATTGACTGGACTTGCTGCTCTCTGATTTTCTCTTTATTATAATCGATAACTGATATTCTTGATTCCTCTTCCAGGGTATTGCCTACATGAACTAGGGAACCCGGGGGCATTCCAGCCTTTTCAGAGATATTGCTTAAAGAATCAGGCATTAATTATTACCCTTGCATAGTTAATGAATGAAACATATCCAACACCGGCTTGCAATTTAGACAAAAAAGCTGTTGCTAGCCCTCTTGCGGTGTAAGGATTTATTTATTTAGCCGTCTTATTTCATTCCTTATTTCATCTAAAACCTCTATATTTAAAATCTCCTGCCCCTTGCCAAGCTTAGATGAAAAAATAGAGAAGATTTTACCGCCATGTTGGCGGGTAAATTCCTTTTGGGCTTCGGCCGGTGGATTATTTTCCTTACATGTTTGGGATGACTGAAAGCCTTGATT
>CAYMVB010000317.1:0-6778 GCA_964393665.1 uncultured Desulfobacteraceae bacterium
ATCAAACCAACGCAACGATATTCACACTGCAACAATTCAAATATAAATACAACGTTTCTAAATCAATATTTTTTAGCAACTGTTTACATTTTTCTAAAAAAGACAAAAAGGGAAATTTATAGCCCTTTCGAAAGCTACACTATTTTAATTTTTATATGGATATACTTCGGCAAGCATGTTATTCGATATATTTAAGGTTTAAATTATGTGGCAAAAAAATAAGGTGTTACCATGTACATGGTTTTTCGTTTTATCAATCCGTGCCTGCATAATAAGCACCAAATGCGCAGTGTAAATTTTACCTTTTAGTTTTTTGCTGCCCGAGTATAAATATATATTGAATAAGTTAGATATTGTTTCAAGGGCAGATGCCTTATAATTTGTTAATTTAAAGGAAGGTTTGAGATGAAGGTTCTTGTGAGCGATTCTTTGTCAGAGAAAGGTATCAATATTTTCAGGGAGACTCCGGATATTGATGTTGACGTAATTACTGATCTTTCACCGGAAGAATTAAAGGGGATTATAGGAAAATATCATGCCTTGGTCATAAGGAGTTCCACAAGGGTAACCCCTGAAATTATTGAGGCAGCAGAGAACCTTAAGGTTGTAGGAAGAGCAGGGATAGGCCTGGACAATGTAGATATCTCATCTGCAAGCAAGAAGGGGATTATTGTAATGAATACACCTGAGGGGAATACTGTAACCACCGCAGAACATACTATCGCAATGATTATGGCCTTATCTCGAAATATCCCCCAGGCCACAGCATCTCTCAAAGAAGGTAAGTGGGAGAAGAAAAAATTTGAAGGATTGGAAATATTTAATAAGTGTTTAGGCGTTATTGGTGTTGGCCGCATTGGTCGGCTTGTTGCTGAAAGGGCAAAGGGGTTAAAGATGAATGTGATAGCGTATGACCCTTTTATTAAACCAGAGGTAATTGAGGGATTAGACCTAGAGCCTGTTTCTTTTGAAGAGCTTCTTAAAAGATCTGATTATATTACTATTCATACACCGAGCACAGATGACACGATCAATATGATAAATAAGGAAACCATAAGTAAAATGAAGAGGGGGGCTCTATTGATTAATTGTGCTCGAGGGGATATTGTCAATGAGGATGACCTTTACGAGGCATTAGAGTCTGGCTATCTTAAAGGAGCGGCTATTGATGTTTTCAGAAAGGAACCACCCGGGAAGACAAAACTTATGAATTTACCTAATTTTATATGTACTCCCCACTTAGGGGCGTCAACAAAAGAGGCTCAGGATAGGGTGGCTGAAGAGGTGGCTAAGCAAATTGTATCCTACCTCCTTTACAGCTCTATAAAAAATGCTGTAAATGTTCCAAATATAAGTCCGGAGTTGATATCCACACTGAGACCCTATGCTATTTTGGCTGAAAGAATGGGATTAATCCAAACCCAACTGACAGACAGTGCAATTCTTGAGGTCCAGATAAATTATTTAGGCAAGGTAACTGAATATAATGTGTCTCCTATAACAACTGCCATGTTAAAAGGGCTTTTGAGTCCTATAGTTAAAGACCAGGTTAATTTTGTTAATGCACCTTTTATAGCTTCTGAAAGGGGCATAAAGGTGATTGAATCGAAGACAAGGGAGTCCGAGGATTTTGCAAGTCTAATTATGCTTACGGTCAAGACATCTACTACCAACAATGTCTTATCCGGCACGATATTTGGGAATGAATTGCCGAGGATATTGAGAATTAATAATTTCTTTTTCGAGGCTGTCCCAGAGGGGCATAACTTATTAATTAGCAGCACGGATAAACCCGGTGTAATAGGTATGATTACAGGTATTCTAGGCAAGCATAATGTCAATATAAGTGTCATGCAGGTTGGAGAGGAAAAAGAAAAAAAAGAAAACATAATACTTCTATCTACAAATATTGCCGCTGATAGTGAAACCATTGAAGAGCTAAGAGCATTGGAACATATATCTTCAGTTAGGAAGATAGAATTATAAGGACTTAATAAAAATTGGTATACATGACGGCATTGGGCTGTCTCGTTTTGTTTGCGGCAAAATATGCTGCAATCCATGATAATATTTATTTTATTGAAGGAGGCAAAATGCAAACAAAGAAAATTTTTTTACCAGAGTCCGAAATTCCACGTCAATGGTACAACATACAGGCAGACATGCCAACCCCTTTGGAACCGCCATTAAATCCCGCAACGGGAGAGCCGATTGGACCGGAAGCCCTCTCAGCTATATTTCCTATGCCGCTTATTGAACAAGAGGTCAGCCATGAAAGATGGATTGATATACCGGAAGAGGTGCTGGAAAAGCTTCTTATTTGGCGGCCGACACCACTATACAGGGCCTATGACCTTGAAAAATACCTGGAAACACCTGCAAGAATTTACTATAAGAATGAGGGCGTTAGCCCTCCTGGGAGTCATAAGCCGACTACCGCTATAGCACAAGTTTATTATAACAAGATAGCTGGAACAAAGGCAATTACTACTGAGACCGGTGCAGGACAGTGGGGCAGTGGGCTGTCTTTCGCGGGAAAGCTTTTTGGAATGCCTATTAAGGTGTGGATGGTAAGAATTAGCTATGATCAGAAGCCATATAGAAGAATTATGATGGAGATATGGGGTGGAGAATGCTTACCCAGCCCGAGCACTGCGACAAATGCAGGCCGTGCAATTTTAGAGAAGGACCCTGATTGCCCTGGTAGCCTCGGTATTGCTATATCAGAGGCTATTGAGGCCGCTGTTACTAGTGAGAACACAAAATATGCCCTGGGCAGTGTATTAAATCATGTTTTGCTTCACCAGACTATCAATGGTCTTGAGACCCAAAAACAGATGGCCATTGCCGGAGACTATCCTGATGTTATTATAGGCTGTGCTGGAGGAGGAAGCAATTTTGCCGGTAATTGTTTGCCTTTCTGCCGGGATAAGATAGCTGGTAAAGATATAGATATTATTGGCGTTGAGCCGGCATCATGCCCAACAATGACGATGGCCCCCTTTGCATATGATTTTGGAGATACAGCGGCAACTACACCACTTCTGCCAATGCATACCCTTGGCCATAATTTTATACCGGCCCCAATACATGCAGGCGGTTTACGCTATCATGGTATGGCGCCTATTTTAAGTCAATTGATTTTGGATAATATTATACGAGCGGAGAATATACAACAGCTTGAGACCTTTGAGGCAGGATTGATTTTTGCCAGGACTGAGGGTTTTATCAGTGCACCTGAGACCAATCACGCCATTGCATTGACTATAAGAGAGGCACTAAAGGCAAAGGAAGAGGGGAAGGAGAAGGTAATACTCTTGAATTGGAGCGGTCATGGCCTTGTAGATATGATGGCCTACCAGGATTACCTTTCTGGTAAATTGTCTGACCACGCCATAGACGAAGAGGGCATAAAAAATGCCTTGAGAGATATCGCCCCCTTACCAAAACCAAGGCAATTCAGGGTTGGAAAAGTAGATTAAGATAAACTCCCACATGGATTTATTACGATTTTGAATTCATGTGGGATTAAAGCAGGTTTATAGAGATGAATAATGTCATTAATCCACCGGAAGAGGATTTTCAGATTCGATGTCCGAGGTTGGGCCATAAAATTTCCTTTTCATACTGCTCTAAGGAAGACAATGGTCTTCCCTGCCGTATGGCACTTGATTGCTGGTATCTTTATTTTCCCGTATATGAATATTTCAGGCAAAAACTGACTGAAGAAGAGTGGAAGAAGGCCTTTGAATCGGAGATTAAACCAAAGGTGGCAAGCATTGTGGAATTGATTGAAAAGGCTAAAAAGGCAAAGGCAAAAAAGTCATGAGACAGGAAATATTGCTTGGTAATGGCGCTATAGCCTTGGGACTTGTAGAATCCGGATGCCAGGTAGTTACATCTTACCCCGGTACGCCAAGCTCTGAGATTTTACCAGAGGTTGTTAGATTTGTAAAATCAGAAAAGCTTAATACATATACGGAATGGTCGACTAACGAAAAGGTTGCATTTGATACGGCCTTTGCTGCTGCCATCACCGGGAAGAGGGCGGCATGCTGCATGAAACAAGTTGGGCTTAATGTGGCCGCGGATTCGTTAATGAGCGCGGCCTATATAGGAAATATAGGCGGGCTTGTTATTATATCATGTGATGATCCCGGACCTCATTCTTCACAGACTGAACAGGATACACGTTTTATGGCGAGACTTGCAAAGGTACCCGTATTAGACCCTTCTAGCCCGCAGGAGGCCAGAGAGATGGTAGACTTGGCCTTTGATATATCAGAGGAGTTTGAAATACCAGTTATACTAAGGCCGGCTATCAGGGTGTCTCATGCTCGTCAAAGTATAACATTTGGTGAGATTAGATCAAACAATAAGGAGGCATCTTTCACAAAAAATCCGTCAAGGTGGGCGGCTACGCCACGATTTCGACTCAAACTGCACGGGGAATTGAACAAAAAATTACTGGATATAGGAAGAAGATTTAATAACCTGTCGAATTTTAATTTTCATAATCTTGAACCAGGTAAGAAATATCCCCTGGGTATAGTTGCGGGTGGCATACCCTCTGCCGTTATTAGGGATTTTTTATCAGAGGAAGAACGGAACGATATTCCATTTTTGAAGATAGGTACCCCATATCCATTTCCCGATGACCTGGCGGATGAATTCACATCAGCATGCGAAAAGGTGCTGGTAATAGAGGAGACAGATACACTTATTGAATATCTTCTCAGGGATAAAAAAAAGGTTTTAGGCCGGCTTTCCGGCCATGTTCCCTCTGAGGGTGAGCTTGTCCCCCAGGTTATACATAAACTGATCAGCCAGGTTCTGGGGGAAATGAGTCTTAAGCCTTTGAATCCAGAAGATGCTAATGAAGTAACAGATTTAGTTGGCGGCTTGCAGCTTCCAGTTAGAAGGCCAACCTTATGCCCTGGATGCCCTCATAGGACATCCTTTTTTGCAATAAAAAAGGCGCGGCCTAAGGCAATTTTCACATCAGACATAGGCTGTTATACCTTAGGGATAAACCTTGGGGGTGTTGATACAGTTTTAGATATGGGTGCTGCTATCACTATGGCGGCAGGCTTTTATCATTCATTCGATCAGGACGAAGTGCAGCAACCTATCGTAGCCACTATTGGGGATTCAACATTTTTTCATTCTGGCACGGCTGGCTTATTAAATGCAGTATATAACGGTGCAAGATTTATCCTTGTTATCCTGGATAATATGACAACCGCGATGACAGGTATGCAGCCGACTCCGGGTTTGGGCATAAGGGCGGATGGAAGCAAGGGAAATGCTATACCCTTAGAAAGAATTGTAGAAGGTTGTGGAGTTAATTTTATTGAGATTGTTGATTCCTATGATATTGATAAGATGATAAAATTGCTAAAAAGGGCAACTGATTATGTTAATGACCCTGATGGCGGCATTGCAGTAGTTATTTCAAGACATCCGTGTGTTATTGCATACAAGGATGAGGGGGTGCCGGTAAAGAGAAAGGTTATTATTACTGATGATTGTGTAGAATGTAATATTTGTCTTAAGCAATTTGAATGCCCGGCCCTTTACCATGATGATGAGCTTGGAAGGGTTAACATTAATAGGGAGATATGTGTAGATTGCGGTGAATGTATTCAGGTTTGTCCGAAAGGTGCTATCGTAGAGGTGCATGAAGGCTGAAGGCAGAAGTGGTTTAGTTGTTTTTTATTACCTTAATAATCAGTGGGAGAATTTTTTTACGCTATAGCATTAAATCTTCTAAAATGTTGTATAATGTAATTTAGAAAAGTTCTTTGCTATCTGATCAGAGATTTGTAATTTATTTTGGTAATGAAATTTTTATTTGAGAAAACATATAGATACATGCGATGAGTACAACTAATATATTATTATGCGGGTTAGGCGGGCAGGGAATTCTTTTTATGACAAAATTACTTGCCCAGGCTGCAATGGATAAGGGCCTTCGTGTAATGGGCGCCGAGACTCACGGCATGGCTCAGAGGGGTGGTTCTGTGGTGTCCCACTTAAGACTTGGAGAGGTAAAGGGCTCTCTTATAAGGGCAGGAACCGCGGATTACCTTTTGGCCCTTGAGGAAAATGAGGCATATAGAAACCTCTCATTTCTCAGGAGTGGGGGCAGCATGTATGTTAATGCGAATCCAGGTAATTTTCCGAAGGAAAATGTAAGGGTCTATCTTGAAGATCATGGAATCATGTATCATTGTTTTTCGGCTACACAAACTGCTGTTGAAATGGGTGCACCTAAGTCAGTAAACCTTGCACTTTTAGGTTTTTTTACTGGATTTAATGGTGGGGCTATAAGTTATAAAGAGCTTAAAGAGACAATTGATAGTATTAGTCCTGAAAAGCTTAGAGCCTCTAACATAAATATCTTTAACGCTGGATTTAGCAAGGCAGATAATAAATAATAAAAAATTACCCTTGACATCCATATCATTTTTTCCTATGTCTTCTAGATAGCTATAATATAGCTAAATATTTGGTTAAGTTTCTAACAATTGATTTGCGAGCCCATTGTCTTTATTGAGTGATAAATCATCGATCAGCAAATTAAAGATTCAAAGTCTCATGTTTACTGCTTTGTGATAACAGACTCATCAATTTTTTAATTTTAGCTCATTGATGCAGGTCTTAATATGAAATGTCTGTGCGGAACTACTTTCTGATTCTTAAAAGAATTGTCAATTTTTATATATTTATTCAGGAAATATAATAAAAGGGGGTGAGAACATTAATAATATTTTTT
>CAYMVB010000318.1:0-4761 GCA_964393665.1 uncultured Desulfobacteraceae bacterium
GTATGTGAGATGGCAAGAAAAAAAAGAGAAAATTTCTGAACAAATAAGTCTGTGGAATAACTAAAAGCACAGAAACCAGCGTACCTTCCAGGTACAAAACATCAAGCCACCACCTCTGGTGGTGGTAGTTGACTTATTAATATTAGCATAGCGGCTGCTGACACACTTTCACTGCTTACATGGAAAGGGTATGCGCCTAAAACACTTGTTGATAAATTCCAGAAAGAAACCGGTATTGAGGTTAAGGTAACATACACAAATAATGAAGAAATGATTGCCAAGTTAAGGGCGACCCGCGGTGGCGGTTTTGATCTTGCCCAGCCAAGTCAGGACCGTATTTCTTCTGTGCAGGAGAAATACAAAATTTATCAGCCCATTGACCTTTCGAGGATTAAAACCGATCAAATTATCTCCTCAATGCTGGAGGCCGTAAAGAAAAATACCATGGTACAGGGTAAACCTCATGCAGTACCTTTTTGCTGGGGAACCTCCGGGCTTGTTGTAAATAAAAAATTTGCATCTGATGCAAAGGATTACTCCGACCTGCTTAACGCAAAATATCAAGGCAGAGTCAGTTACCGCCTAAAGCGGCCCACATTGATAGCCCTCGCATTTTCTATGGGTGATGATCCATTCGCCAAGTACAGTGATGAGAATGCTTATGAGGCCCTTATGAATAAAGTTGGGGAGGCAATGATTGAGGGTAAAGCTGTGGTAAAAAATTACTGGACAAATGGAGATGCCTTGCTTCAATCTATGAGATCTGGTGAGGTCCATCTTGCCATGGCATGGGATGGTGGTGGATGGAAGCTAAATGCAGAAAACCCGGACATTGATTTTCTTGCGCCAAAAAGTGGGGCATTAGGCTGGATAGATACATTTGCATTGCCGGCAAAATCTGAGAATGTAGATGCAGCTTATACATGGATAAATTTCATGTTACGCCCGGAAAACGCCGCAATATTTACGAATGCCGAGAAATATGGGACCGCCTCCGATGGGGCCGTGAAATTCCTGGATGCAGACGTAAAGGCCAATTTTGAAAGAAGTTTTCCCCAAGAAGATATCGATAACATAAAGTGGTATCCACCAGTGCCGGCAAAGCTTGAGGCCATTGAGGGCAAGATCCTGGATAAGGTAAAGGCAGCAAAGTAAAGATTAATACCAATAAGGCGTAATCAATTCATTTGATTATCTAAAAAAAAGGGAGAGTTCTTACTATTAAAAGAGAACTTTCCCTTTCTTCAAACTAAATTATCCTGCTATCAAGGCAAGTCTATGGACATAGATTTATCCGCACAGAATGTTACAAAGGTATTTGAAGAGTTTACTGCAGTGGATAATGTATCTTTTGAGGTGGAAAATGGTAGATTCTTTTCCATTCTTGGCCCTTCAGGCTGTGGAAAGACTACCCTTTTGCGTATGATTGCCGGACTCACTGAACCAACTAAAGGGCGGATTGAAATTCGCGGTGAAAATATGATTGGTATCTCCCCTAACAAACGTCCTGTGAACCTCATTTTTCAGCACCTTGCCCTGTTTCCCATGATGGATGTAGGAGAAAACATAGCCTTTGGACTTCAACGAAGGGGAGAGAGCAGGGAAACAATCAAAAAAAAGGTCAGCGCTATGCTTGAAAGTGTAGATCTTTCAGGTTTTGACAAGAAAAAAATTGAACAACTTTCTGGAGGCCAGCAACAAAGGGTGGCAATTGCCAGATGCCTGGTTTTAGAGCCCACAGTGTTGCTGTTAGACGAACCATTAGGCGCCCTTGACCTGAAGCTCCGTGAACAGATGAAGGTAGAGCTGAAAAAGCTCCAGGCTAAAATCGGTACTACATTTGTATACATTACCCATGACCAATCTGAGGCGATGGTAATGTCTGACTATGTGGCTGTTATGCATCACGGAAAGTTCGAACAAATTGACACACCCCAGAACCTTTACAACAAGCCCCAGACTCCATTTGTGGCGCAGTTTGTAGGGGATAATAATATCTGGTCAGGAAAAATCCGTAAAGCTGAGGGCTTATCTGCTGAAATTGAAACAGATGACGGCTCTGTTTTCAAGACGAAGATCGATACGGCACTTAAACCAGGCATCCAGGTTAACCTGTTTTTACGGCCTGAGGCCATGGTGATTGAGCCTGACAAAGGTATGGAAGATTTGAATAGATTTGAGGTTATTGTTAAATCAATTCTTTTTGACGGCGCGAACAGCCGATTGCTTGCAAACCCTGTAAATGCAAATACCGAGATCCTTATAGCCTTGCCACAAAACCGCCAGTATGACTACATACAGATAAACGACAAGATAGAAATTGGCTGGAACAAAAAGTCTGGTATCTGTTTTAAAAAAAATGAGGACTGAAATAAAAAAACAATTTCGATGGGCACTCCTGTTTTTCTTAACTCCTGTTCTGCTTTGGCTTATTCTATTGATCGTTCTACCGCAGATTGACTTATTTATCATGTCATTCCGCTCTGAAAACGATGCTGGTGAAATGGTATGGTCCATTAAAAATTATTTAAACTTTTTTCATGAGCCTATCTACTGGCTAACCTTCGTGCGAACAGCAATCTATTCTGTTTTAGTAGCCTTTTTGACCTTTGTAATAGCCCTTCCTGTAGCCTTTTATATTACAAAGGTAGCAAAACCCAGGTTTCAGGGATCTCTTACCCTTTTACTCCTGCTGCCCTTCTGGGTTAGCGAAATGGTCAGGGTATACGGATGGATGATTCTGTTAAGGGAAAGTGGCGTAATCAACCATTTTCTATTGAAACTGGGCTTTATGACGCAGCCCATAGAGATGCTATACAGGGATAGCACCATGGTCTTAGGCCTTGTATACACTTCCATGCTCTTTATGGTAGTTCCCCTGATTTCGGTGCTTGATAGCTTGGATGACAGCCTGATTGAAGCAGCTTATGACTTGGGTGCCAACATGTGGTCTATTTTGTTTAAGATCATTATACCTCATGCAACCCCGGGGATTGTTTCTGGTTCTATTGTAGTTTTCATGCTGACCTTGGGAAATTATCTGACCCCCAACCTGATGGGAGGAAAAAATTCCTTGTGGTTTACAGAACAGATATATAACCAATTTATTGCAAGCTTTAACTGGAATCAGGGCTCTGCATTTGGTTTTCTCCTTCTTTTTCTCTCATCTTTGCTTATATGGGTTGGATTAAAGCTGAGCAAGCAGACGTTACGTAAGGTTGTACAATGATACGATCCCTGCCGCAATCTAAAGGCTATGCTATCGGTTTTAAGTTATACGTAATAGCATACTTTACCTTTCTGTTTGCCCCTCTTCTGGTAACCTGCATACTTGCATTCAACGACTCCCAATTTCCCTCTCTTCCGTGGAAGGGCTTTACCCTGGGGTGGTTTACGGCAAACCTTCCTGAACGGGTTGGCATCTTTCATGATGAGATTAATTTAGATAGTATGTGGGTAAGCATACAGACAGCCTTTTTTGTTACACTGCTTTCCGTCTTCGTAGGTACATGCGCAGCGTTTCTCTTTGAACAGGAGAATTTTCGTCTCAGACAGCTTCTTTATTTTTTAATGCTTGCTCCCCTTGTCATCCCCGGTGTTATCCTTGGAATATCCATTCTTATGTTCAGTACCACCCTGGGAATTTATTTTGAAGAAAATTGGAATGTAGACGTAGGGCTTTTCCGTCCAGGCTTCTGGCTGGTAGTATTAGGGCAATTTTCTTTTATCAGCACCCTGGTTACCCTGGTAGTATCAGCGCGTTTAAAAAAATTTGATCGCACATTAGAGGAAGCCGCCATGAACCTTGGGGCAAACCGCTTGGAGGTAATCTGGCATATAACCCTCCAATATTTGAGGCCTGCAATTATAGCGGCAGGGGCTGTTGCCTTTCTTATGTCTTTTGAAAATTTTAACACCACTCTTTTTCTTGTAGGATCAGAGACAACCCTTCCGATTAACCTTTATCTGCAAGTGAGAGATGGGAGCACACCTGTAATAAATGCAATATCATTTTTGCTCATTGTTGGAACCTCAATGGCTGCGCTGGTCAATCTTTACTTTAGTAAAAAAGAGGCATAATAAAAATTTCCAGCTTAGATAAAAAAGGCTTGAATTTTATCAGTTTTATTTGGCAATCAATACCTGCCTCCGGTTCGTTAAAACACCCCTGATAGTTACAGCCGCTATCACAATCACCCCGCCGAAAATTGCCCATTTGCCAGGTACTTCACCCACCATCAATAATACCCAAATTGGATTTAAAATCGGCTCGATAATCGGGATGAGAATTGCTTCCATAGCGGTAACGTGTTTGATGGCAATTGAAAATAGGTAATAAGACAGTCCCAATTGGAAAATTCCCATAATGAACAATGCGACCCATCCACCTATGTCAGGCGAAGATTGAAACATAAAAGGCAAGCCGATTACGCCGGTTATCAAATTCCCCAGAATGATAGGTTCCATAGTCGATATATTTCTTATTTTGCGAACAAACATAAAGAACCAGGCCAATCCAATGCCGCTGAACATAGCGAGAATGTTGCCCCAAAAATCGGAAATACTCAGATCATCCATAAAAAAGAGCGTTAGACCACAAATTACCACGCCAGTGGTCAGCCAGTCTATCCATGTAATGTCTTCATTCAGAAACCAGCGGCTGAACAGCGCAATGTAAATGGGGGCAGAGTACTGAATGAGTATCACATTGGCGGCCGTGGTGAGTTTATTTGCGGTAACAAACATAATGACCGCGATAGC
>CAYMVB010000319.1:0-5868 GCA_964393665.1 uncultured Desulfobacteraceae bacterium
TCAATTCACCTCCTTTTTCATATAATTGGCCATACGAAATTTTTAAAGGTTTTCACATTATATGTCAATTCAAATAATTTTATCTAAAATCACCTTTGGAGGTTTTATGTCTTATTCAATAAATGTATTGAATTCTTTAAGATTGTGCTCTAATTTATGTAAGGCGGGCATGGCCTCCTCCCTCATCCTCAGTGCTATTGAGGTTATTAAAGCGTTTATCAGACTCATAGGGGCTGTGTAAGATTCAACGTAGGTTGGTATATCTGTTTTTGCAATCAGCACTATATCCGCTTATGTGGCAATATGTGATAATCTGTTATTTGTTATGGCAATCAGAGAGACGCCCTTTTTTATCTTTTCCGCAACCTCAAAAGACTCTCTTGTGTACCTCCTAAAACTTATCACAATGAGTACATCATCTTTTCTTGTATCAAGGATTTGTTCCGCTATGTCCCCAATGCCTGGGTTAATGAGTGTAACCGTAGCCCCAAACACATTGGCTTTATTCATTATACCTTTCAATTTTATCTTGTCAACTTTTTTACTTAAAAAGTCATTGACAAAGCTGTTGCCTAAAACTATAAAGTGAGCAATTGGAATAAAATTTTGTGATTTTATTGATACGTTTTTTTAAAAGGTAGAACACAAACTTTGGGGAATAATTAAAAACGTTTTTCCAAGTAAAAAATCCCTATAGCAATTACCTATGACTTAGAGCTTACTAGCTGTAACCAAGCAATGTACTAATACGATAAAAATGGAGAGGAAAACCAGATATCTCATTAGTTAATTGATAGCTAATACAAAAAAAGACAGTAATAATGGAAAAGAAAAAAACCGTTGTTGGATCAATTATAGTTGCTGGTGGTGGTGTAACTGGGATCCAGGCTGCACTCGATTTAGCCGATTCTGGCTATTACGTGTATCTTATTGAAAAAACAGCATCCATTGGTGGAATTATGGCGCAGTTAGATAAGACCTTCCCCACCAATGATTGCACTATGTGAATTTTATCGCCTAAACTGGTCGAGGTCGGCCGGCATACAAATATAGAATTACTCACTCTTTCAGAGATTGATAAGATAGAAGGTGAAGAGGGCAACTTCGAAGTCACCATTTTACAACACCCCAGGTATGTTGACTTAAACAAATGTATCGCATGTGGATTATGCGCTGAAAAATGTCCAAAAAAGGTTCTGGATGAATTTAACAAGGGCATTGACAAAAGAAAGGCAATTTATGTCCAATACCCTCAGGCTGTGCCCCTTAAATATGCCATCGATGAAGATAATTGCATATTTCTTACGAAAGGTAAATGCCGCGTCTGTGAAAAGGTCTGCCCAAGCGGCGCAGTAAATTTTGAGGATAAAGAGAGAAAGGTAGTTCTTCATGTTGGCTCTGTTGTATTATCAACCGGTTTTGATACATACGACCCGGCCCAATACGATACATTTGGTTACACAAAATCACCTAATATTTTAACAAGCATCGAATTCGAAAGAATTCTTTCATCATCAGGCCCATTTGACGGCCATCTAATCAGGCCGTCAGATAATAAGGAACCAGAGAGAATAGCATGGCTTCAATGCATAGGATCCAGAGATGAGCATAATGGCGCAAAGCCTTATTGCTCCTCAGTCTGCTGCACATATGCTGTAAAAGAGGCTATCGTAGCCAAAGAGCACAGAAAAGGCAAGCTTGACACAGCCATTTTTTATATTGATATTAGAACATTTGGAAAAGACTTTGAGTCTTATTATAACAGGGCCAAAGATGAAAAAGGTGTCCGTTTCATCAAATCTAAAATCGCAAACGTAATAAGAGAAAAAGACTCCGATAACCTGCTCATAGGTTATACAAACGAAGAAGGGAAAAGGGTCGAGGAAGAATTTGATATGGTAGTCCTCTCTGTTGGCCTATCCATATCGAAAGAATCAATAGAATTAGCAGAAAAGGCCAAAATTGATCTTGACCGTTTAGGTTTTGCCCAAACCACCTCCTTTAAGCCCGTAGAAACATCCAGGCCCGGTATATTTATCTCTGGGGCATTCCACTCCCCCAAGGATATCCCCTCCTCGGTCACAGATGCCAGCGCAGCAGCAGCTCAGGCAAGCGCCCTGCTCTCAGATGCCAGATTTAGCCTCACCAAGGTAAAACAACTCCCCGCGGAGATACCGAGCACCGAGATCATGGGCCAGAGACCAAGGATAGGGGTGTTTGTGTGCAGATGCGGCACGAACATAGCAGGCGTTGTCGATGTGCCATCGGTAGCCGAGTATGCAAGGAAGCTGCCCTATGTCGCCCACGTGGATGAAAACCTCTTTTCCTGCTCCCAGGATACCCAGGAGCAGATCACCGCTGCCGTTAAAGAGCATCATTTAAACCGTGTTGTGGTGGCCTCATGTACCCCCCAGACCCATGAACCCCTCTTTCAGGAGACGGTAAGAAATGCCGGCATCAACAAATACCTCTTTGAAATGGCAAACATCAGAAACCAGTGTTCCTGGGTGCACGCAGAAGAACCTGAAAAGGCAACAGAGAAGGCAAGAGATCTTGTTCGTATGGCAGTATCAAAGGTCTCCCTCCTTCAACCCCTCTCAGAGACAGAGCTTGACATCAACCAGGCAGCCCTTGTCATAGGCGGGGGCATTGCAGGTATGAGCGCTGCAAAAAACCTTGCCCAGCAGGGATACAAGACCTTTCTCATTGAAAAGACAGCTGCCCTTGGAGGCAATGCCCTCAGTCTGTATAAGACATGGAAGGGAGAGGACATCCAGGAGGAACTCAAAGAGCTCGTTGACGATATAACCTCTGATACGATGATTGAAACCTACCTGAACGCAGAGATCACAAAGGTGGAGGGATTCGTAGGAAACTTTACCACCACCATCATGAGCAATGGCAAGGAAATTGAACTCGCCCACGGGGTTACCATCATTGCCACAGGTGCAACTGAGCTAAAACCCGATGAGTATCTCTATGGCACTGACCCGAGGGTTATAACCTCCCTTGAGCTTGACCGCATGTTTATACACAGGGACAAGACCCTCAAGGAGGCAGACACCTGTGTGTTTATCCAGTGTGTAGGCTCACGGATACCAGAGCGGCCCTATTGCTCCAAGGTGTGCTGCACCCACTCCGTGGTAAGCGCCCTTGAACTCAAGGAGTTAAACCCTGATATGAGGGTGTTTGTCCTCTACAGGGATATGAGGACATACGGGCTGAGGGAGGAGCTTTATAAAGAGGCAAGACAGAAGGGTGTGGTATTTGTGAGGCATGACAACGAACAAGAATTGAAGGTTGATAAGATAGATGGAAGGCTTGGCGTTACCTTTACAGATTGCACCTTAAGGCGCAGAATAACTATTGGATCAAATCTTCTTGTTCTTGCATCCGCAATAAAACGCGAGCAAAATGATCCCTTATCACAACTATTTAAAATACCAACCAATAGCGATGGCTTTTTTGTTGAGGCCCACGTAAAACTCAGACCCGTAGACTTCGCAACAGACGGTGTATTCTTCTGCGGCCTTGCCCATTCACCAAAACCAATAGATGAATCAATTGCCCAGGCCCAGGCAGCTGCATCCAGGGCAGTCACCCTCCTTGCACAGAAGACCATATACAGCAGTGGTACCGTTGCGCAAGTAAACCCTCTGTTCTGCAGCAGCTGTGGTGTATGCGCGGCAGTATGCCCCTATAGAGCCGCTGAACTGGATGAACAGACAGGCATTGCAAAAATCAACCCTGTTCTCTGTAAGGGCTGCGGTCTTTGCGTGGCTTCATGCAGATCAGGCGCCATACATCTTAACGGATTTGATGAGGGACAGATAATGGCTATGATTGGTGCTATAAATGGGTAATTAAAGACAGGTAAGGACTTTTTACAACCGTGAAAATTGACAAGAGGCATTGCGCCACAGGGACCAAGACACAAGGCGCAAGGATTATGAAAATGCGGCATTGATTGCCTGCCTGATATGCGCCATATGAATAGTAGTGAGAAAACATGCTCATATATGGATTGTTATAGTAATATCAGTGTCTTCTTTGTGCCTTCGTCTCTTGGTTGCTTGGTGGCTGAATAGATACAGTAACATTACATATAAAGCAGAATCTTTTTAAAGTTCACTTGCTTTCACTGCAAGAGAGAAAAAAATTTATTTAGAGACTTAGGCTTGACAAATTTAGAAACATTAGAATAGACTCTATAATTTCCTAAAAAACATACTCAGTTGATTAGACCAAAGAAGAACTTGTAAGTTTATTTAGACTTCTTTGTTATAGAAATTACCGTATGATAAAAATTTAAGTAAGATTTTTAGCGATTATTCCGGGATAAATAAACGATACCTATAGTAAGCCACTTTTTGATGCCATAAAACATCTGTTGCTTTTTCTAATACCTGAGTAATAGCTAATATCGTGGAAAAGAGGTGAAATATGACTGATTGGGAGCCAAAAATTGTTGCGTTTCTATGCAGCTGGTGCAGTTATGCTGCAGCTGATTTAGCAGGGATCAATAGAATTCAATACCCACCAAACATAAGAACTATAAGGGTTCCCTGCTCCGCAAGGGTAAGCCCTAAGTTTATCCTATCCGCCTTCAGACATGGTTCGGACGGAGTATGGGTATCCGGGTGACACCCGGGCGAATGTCATTACCTGGAAGGTAATTATTACGCGAGAAGAAAATTTGCGCTTTTAAAAAAGTTTTTGGAGCATGTCGGCATAGAGCCAGAAAGATTACAATTTTCCTGGATATCATCCTCCGAGGCTGGAAAATTTGCAGAAAACGCAATTGAGGTAATTGAAGGGGTAAAACGAGTTGGTCCAATTAAAAGATTTGTTAAGGGAAGGGCTGAGGTAGCTTAATGATGGATTACAGCAATAAAATAAGGGATATAGCCAAAAAGCTTTTAGAGGAAAAAACAGTAGATGTTGTCATTGGCTTTAAAAAGGGTACACTGCCAATGATGACAGCACCTGTTTTGATAAATGACCCTGAAAAAACTGACGATTTATACTGGGATAGCTTTTGCAGTATGAATCTTGCCAATTATTTACCAAAACGGGCGGAGAAAATTGGTATATTTGCAAAAGGCTGTGACTCAAGAAACATTGTGAACCATATAGTAGAAAATCAGATAAAGAGGGAGCAGCTTCACATAATTGGAATTCCATGCGAAGGCATGCTGGATAAAAGAAAGATTAGGGCGCTTTTAGGGGAAAAGGAGCTAAGGGAAGTATCTGAATCAGAAACTTCTGTAACGCTTAAAGGAGAAAATTTTGGGGATACGATAGACAAAAAGGACTACCTGCAAGACAATTGCAAAACATGCCTTCATAGAAACCCGGTAATCTATGATGAGCTTATAGGGGATTTGTTGGAAGAAAATCAAGGGCCAGACCCATATAATGATGTTGAACAAATTGAGAAAATTGGCTCCGGGGAAAGGTGGAATTTTTTTCAAGATCTGACTAAGAATTGTATCCGTTGTTATGCCTGCAGAAATGCATGCCCCTTATGCTATTGTCCTACCTGCTTTGTAGACGAATCAGATCCTCAGTGGGTTGGAAAGAGCGATGACCCTGTTGACACCATGACATTTCATCTTTTAAGGGCATACCACTGTGCGGGACGTTGTACCGACTGCGGTTCCTGCGAGCAGGCATGCCCAATGGACATAAATGTTCGACTGTTCACAAGAAAGCTAAACAAGGATGCCCTGGAGCTTTATGATTGGGAGGCAGGCTTAAAATTAGATCAAAGACCTCCCCTTGATACGTATAGGCCGGATGATTATGACGAATTCATTAGATAAGGTGACAGATGACTGACAGAATGATTAAAAAAGACCAATTTAT
>CAYMVB010000320.1:0-2611 GCA_964393665.1 uncultured Desulfobacteraceae bacterium
GCATTTCTTCTACCATCAACCCTATAAAACTCATCAAATATCTTTGACAGATGTTCATTATCTATACCCATGCCATTATCACTAATTTTAACGGAGATATAATCATCCGCCTCGGATAAACTAATCTTTACCCAGCCACCTTCTTTATTGTACTTAATGCCATTACTAATAAGGTTACTAAATACCTCCCCAATAGATACCTTATTGCCCTTTATAGTAGGAAGATCTTCAGGGGAGTCTAAAATTAGGGATATATTCTTTTCCTCTGCCATAGATTTTAATACGTCTATTGATTCAGAGGCTAAATCCTTCACGTTGATATCCTTGAAATTTTCCGACAACTTATCGGCATCAAATATTGCTAAACTGATCCATCTTCCAAGAAGCTCCAGCATTTCTCTGAGCCTAATATCGCATCGCTCTATCATCTCTTTTGCCTCTGAAGAAATATCACCGGCCATACCTTCTAGAATAACCTCTAAATACTGAATAGTGGCTGCCAAAGGCGCCCTAAATTCATGTGAAACCAAGGATATCATATTTTTCCTTGTTCTCTCCTGTTCTAGCCTTAAGGCCTCACTCTCCAAAAGAAGTCGCCTTCTTTCTAATCCCCGAGCTACTATGACCCGAATTTCCTCAGGGGTGAAAGGTTTTGGTATGAAATCATATGCGCCTTTTTTCATTGCATCTATAGCAGAGGATACCGTAGCAAACCCTGTTATTACAATTTTTATTATGTTTGGGTCTATAGCTTGTATCTCCTCCAATACCTCAATCCCGCTTTTACCAGGCATTTTTAAATCAACTAAAACTACGTCTGGGTCAAAGGGTTGTAGTAACTCCAATCCTTTATCAGCATTTTCGGCGCTCTTGACTACATAACCCACCTTAGCTAATGCCTGTGTGCAGGAGTCCCTAATAACCTCTTCGTCATCTATAACCAAAATACGTTCTTTGCTTGCCAATATTTATATCTCCTTACCATTCCATAAATGTTTAAAAGTCTCTATAAGCATACAAGAGATAACTAAATTTTTAGAATATCTATATAAAACGCTTAACCTTTTCTAAAAGCAAATCCGCACTAATGGGTTTTTGCACATAATCATCAGAGTCTAAATATTCACCGTCCGTTTTAGGGTTAAATTTTAGCCCCGTCACTTCAGTAACAGCAGTTATTATAATAATTGGTATGTCCTTATAGCGATCATCATGTTTTAAGTCATAACACATATTAAAGCCATCATCATACTTCTCCATCATCACATCTAAAAGGATCAGATCGGGCATCTCTTTTTCAATTTGTTCCATTCCCATCTTAACATCCCCCGCCAAGCTCACAGAATAATCAGCGGTTTTTAATATCTTCTCAATAGCTGCTGCATAATCAGAATCATCATCAACAATGAGAATTCTTTTTTTCTGGGCCATATTTCCTCCACTTTTTACTGATTTATTGTAATATCATTCTTAAATGTAAAAGGCTTAACTGAACGAAAAGATATATTCATAGGCAATATCAATACCAGATTTTACTCCCCTCCAAGAACTTTTTGAATCATATTAATAAGCTCATCAGGAGTAAAGGGCTTATTTATAAAACCAGCAGATCCCTTTTCAGTGGCCTTTTTTATAGTATCCACTGTATCATACCCACTCATCACTATAACAAGCTTATCAGGCCATCTTTTCTTAATTTCATCCATAAGATAAAGACCGTCATGCTCTGGCATCATAACATCTACAAGCAAAAGGTTAAAGTTATCCTTTTCCATTGCATCAATAGCTTTATCCGCACTAGGGACAAGGCACACGTCGTAGCCTTCAGATACCAATACCTTCCTGCAGCTGTCAAGGACAATATTTTCATCATCAACTACAAGTATTTTCATTTTATTCGACCTCCCCTTCTATTGGTAGCCATATAAAAAACCTGGTCCCCTTGCCGACTTCGCTTTGCACCCTGATATTTCCTCCATGACGTTGTACAATACCATATGAAACTGCAAGCCCTAAGCCAGTGCCTTTCCCCACCTCCTTCGTGCTGAAAAACGGCTCAAATAATTTATCCAGGTCCTTCTGTGCAATACCGACACCCGCATCTGCAATCGTAATCTCTACACCCTTTTTAGCAGAATCGCCCGCAGATAATCCCGTGGCAGTGTACAAATTGATACTTCCACCTGCACTTGAGGCATCAAGGGCATTGATAATCATGTTTAACAACACGCTCTGAACCTGACTGCGGTCCAATGTAACTGGGGGTAAATTCTCCCCTTCATGAAAGTGTACGCTTACTCCTTTTAACAGGGCCTGATTCTCCATCAAGGAAACACATGTTTTAATAAGCAGATTTACATCTGTTGGCTCTCTCTCAAGCTTAGTCTGTCTTGAGAAATCAAGGAGTCCCTTAACAATTTTTCTCACCCTCTCTGTAGACTCAACAATTGTTTGCAGGTCCGAGCGAATGTCATCGTCTATATCCTTCCGCCTGAGCAGCATATGAGTATATGTCAAAACACCAGTCAAGGGATTATTAATCTCGTGGGCAACTCCTGCAGCGAGTCTACCGACACTTGCCTGCTTTTCAGACTGCAGAAGCCTGTTTTCA
>CAYMVB010000321.1:0-5097 GCA_964393665.1 uncultured Desulfobacteraceae bacterium
ACTAATGAATGATAGTATAGATAAAGGCGAAAAAAAGCCCATAAAGGTTCAAGATTTGACATTTAGAGACGGCCATCAATCTCTTCTGGCAACAAGGATGAGAACTGAAGATATGATTCCCATTGCTGAGAAAATGGACGAAATAGGATTCTGGGCTATGGAGGTATGGGGCGGCGCAACCTTTGATACAATGCACAGATTTCTTGGTGAGGATCCATGGGAGAGGCCGAGGACCCTTAAAAAGTACATAAAGAAGACACCCTTTTCGATGTTACTTAGAGGGCAAAACCTAGTTGGATATAGAAACTACGCGGACGATGTCGTAAAGGCATTTGTGGATAAGGCCGCCGAGGTGGGAATAGATGTCTTTCGAGTATTTGACGCACTTAATGACTTTAGGAATTTTGAGACAGCTGTAGAGCGTATTAAGGCTAATGGAAAACACCTTCAGGGTTCTATTTGCTACTCCCTCACGGAACGGCATTTAGGGGGTGATGTTTTTAGCCTTGATTACTATCTTTCAAAGTGTAGGGAACTTGAAACTATTGGCTCCGACACCATATGTATAAAAGATATGGCTGGAATTGTCTCACCATATGATATATATAAACTCATCTCGGAATTAAAAAAAGAGATTAAGGTTCCGATTCACTTCCACAGCCACTATACAAGTGGAATGGCATCAATGTCTATTTTAAAGGCCATAGAGGCTGGGGTGGATATTGTGGATACCTGCCTGGCACCTTTTGCTATGAGAACATCTCATATGGCTGTGGAGCCCCTTGTTGTTGCGCTCCAGAATACCAAATGGGATACTGGGTTTGATCTTGGCAAGCTTCTTGAGCTAGATAATTACCTTGAAGAAATTGCCCCGAAATATCGGGATTATCTTTCTGCAAATAAGATGTCCGTCATAGATACAGGTGTTCTAGCTCATCAAGTGCCTGGCGGTATGATTTCCAATCTGATAAGTCAGCTTAAAGAGGCAAATGCCCTTCACAGGCTTTCTGAGGTTTACGCAGAGATACCGATTACAAGAAAAGAGCTTGGTACTCCTCCTTTAGTTACGCCTACATCACAGATTGTTGGGGTTCAGGCAGTACTAAACGTGCTGTTTGGAAAGTATAAGATGATCACCAACCAGGTTAAAGATCTGGTTTATGGTCTCTATGGTAAGACCCCCACACAAGTTGATCCTGAAGTTCAAAAAAAGGCCCTTAAAGGATATAAAAGGGGAGATAAACCTGTTACAGGCAGGGCAGCAGACTTTCTTGACCCTGAGCTTGAAGAAAATAGGAAAAAGATAGGTGATTTAGCAAAGACAGAGGACGATTTACTTACCTTCTCCCTATACCCAACTACAGGTGAACAATTTCTTAAGTGGAAATATGGCGTAGAGGAAAGACCTGAAAGTGTAAAAGCAAAAACGCTTGAGGATATAAAAAGGGAAGATGACTTGATTGCTGAGGCAAGAGCAAAGCTTAAGTGAGTAACTTTCATAATTTCAAGCCATAAAAGGATTCATGAAATGCCGAACCATGAAAGTCCAAGGTTTTTTAGGAGAAGAATGTTTTTGACGATAGGTAAGGCATTTCATGAATTTTACTTGTGCGGGTTATAGGCAAAAATATTACCCATGAGACGCTTTTTTCGACTATTGCCCGATTTAATAGGTGATGTGTAGCAGGAGAGATTATTTTTAGTTATCCCTGTAAATGATTGCGCTGCATGCGAGGAATATGTACGGCCAAAGTTTATATACTTGTAATAGGCCGCTGGGGCTGCCCAAGCAAAAACTTGCCTGAATGAATCCATTCCTTAAGGATTGTTGCAATTTCTCTGGCCCTGGAATAAGATGATATAGGAACGGTTTGTGTTTCCTGACCGTTGAAGACTATTGACCCACTTTTTAGTTCCGCATAATTGACCTCACCGAGGCTTTTTGTGTTTCCTTTTGGGTAGTCTGCGCCGTAATCAGTGATTTGCGTATATATTTCTTCGTCTGAAACACTAGTATATAGTGCTATCTCTTCATCAAGAATTGGTATGGGTACCCCTATGCCTACAGCCAATGAACAGCCATAGCCGAGTATGCTGACCCCGACTAACCAACGTGGATTCATCTCCTTTAGATTGCCCATCACCATTAATGTTCCCGCAGCCTCTAATGGAACGCCATTACTTCTTCTTTTGGCTGCTGGATTATGTTGCGTGCCATCCCAGGCTATATATCCCTGGGCCCCACCAAGAAATATTCTTGTACCCATTCCTATTGTCTTGTAGTATGGATCATTGAGTAATGGGCTCAGTTGTCCAGAGGTAGCATAATTGATATTTCCTGCTTTTGGTTTAAGTACCCCCATATAGGTGTATTTTGTCTTATCCGTCATGTTAACGGCGCAATTATAATTTTGGCAAGCATTTCTTGGATTTACAAGGACAGCGTATGGTAAATCCTTTAATCTCATTTGTTTGCGGATCTCTTTGCTTGGATAACAATCGGTCGTGTACGACTTGCCCTTGATTTTGACCTTTTTCCCTGAAACAAGGTCATGTATCACATGGCCGCCACCATATTTAAATTGACCCGGGTGAACCTTATTCAAAGGGTCATCCTCAACCGGCTCCGCGGCTCCTATAAAGATATCTACAGCTGCGAGGCCGGCATAGGCAGGAACATCATTCACTGTTACCTGGTATGCCTTGATGGGTGTTTTACCCTGACCAAAATTGATAAATGCACCTGATGAGCACATAGGGGAGAATGTTCCAGTAGTTACTACGTCAACCTCCGCCGCAGCATTTCTAGGGCCATTTTTCCTTACTATTTCGACCATTTCGTCAGCAGTAACTACGATAACCTTGCCGTCTTTTATCTTTCGATTTATTTCTTCGATTGTCTTTTTTATCTTGGTTTTTGCCATGTTATTAATCTCAAAAAAATTGCACTATAATGATATATGCATTTTTTTGCAAGAAAAAGTTAGCCCTATATATAAAATCAATAAAATATGGCACATGGTACATATAAATAAAAGTATGATTTTCCAAACAACTATTCTCTTAAAATTAAACAAAGAAAAGAAGATTATGGTATATTTTTTTGCTGAAGCTTATTTACCCCGACCGCAACAAGCCACGGCTTTAGCCGTGGATGAATGCGCCTATAGTCGGGATGACGCACCACTAAGCCCCGCCGTTCGCTAAGCAAATCGGCGAAACCAAGTGGTGTCACGGGCTTGCCCGTGGGGCTCCACAGGGTAAATGTTATGCTTTATATGATGCAGTGTACTTTCTTTTAATTGCTTTAATAGTACTCAGATTAGGTCATTTTGGCCAGTAGAATATGACGTTAATCCTAAAATGATCAGTTGAAATTTCATAACGTGCTAAGTGAGCTATTCTTTAAACGATTACTCACCTTTATTTCCAGATATCTTATGATTTCTTTTAGGGCATAGCTTTCCTGTATGGGGCCTGAGTTATTCCAGCCTTTTAAAAGGGCCTCCTCTTTTTTATCCCTAAAATATTCTATGCTTTCGGCCATTGATTCCCAGGCAAATAATTTTTGTAGTATATGTCGTTCAGGTGCGCTTAGATCCCTGTCTGTATCAAAAGATTTTCCCTTTGCTGTGGTTATAATCATACCTTAAATCCATGTATAAAGATGAAAAATAATTTTTAAATGGCCTTTGTAAAACTATTGGTTATTTGAGGATAATATCTTTATGCTTGCTCCAAAAGCCGTATCATCATCCGTGCATTTTTTATGGCTTGAGCCTGCGAATGGTTATTGAAAAAAATAAACGTTTTTTCTGTATTTTTTGATAAGTCATTAATCCGTGGCAACCATTCTTTAAGCTCATTTTCAGTGTAAAAATAATCATATCTTTCTCTCGAATCCCCACTATACCATTTTTCACTATTTCTACCATGAAATCTTACATAACCAATATTTGATGTTGCCAGGGCGATTGGAGGCATTAATCCTCTTAAAGCTGGTTCGTCTACGCAGGCAAAAGCAGCATTCATTTCTCTTAATTTTTTAAAAACTGACTCTTTTAACCACTCTCTTTGCCTAAATTCTATACATAAGGGGAGGGGCCTAAGGTCCTCGATTAGCGATTTTAGATATATCCTTGATTTTGGCGTATAATGAAATCTTTGAGGAAACTGCAAGAGAACCGCGCCTAATTTATTATGCTTCCAAAAGGGCGAGAGTGAGTTTTTAAATTTAGGTAATATGAAAGGCAGGGATTGATCTGTAATATTGTGAGTAAGTCCTCCATAGGCCTTTATAGCAAACTGTAATTTGTGTTCAGACCTTTCTATCATTTGCATACAATGAGCAGGTTCCGGGATTCTATAATATGAAAAATTTAATTCAACTATTTGGAATTCCTTGGAATAGAAGGCCAAAAAATCTGAGGCACGCAGATGCGGAGGGTAGAATGAATTTCGCCAATCGCTATAAGAGAATCCTGATGTCCCAACAAATATTTGCGTCATATTTATATCGAAAAAAGAGATACCAAAAAATTACATGTCAAATTGTGCATTAATCAAAATATCTCTTATGCCCTTCGGTATAGTAATTGCTTTAAATTTTAAAGGGTTGGACGCATGTAGGCAGATTCTTTTTTCAAACCCCTCTACCATAAGCTCGCTGTCCTCTAATTTTATTATATTATGTCTCAATAAAACTATTTTGTCAGAAAGGTCTTCAATGTAGCTAGTAATCTCAATCCGATCTTGGTACCTTCCTGGTGAATAGTATGTACACCCTGTCTCAAGGAGCGCAAAGATAATCGAGTTTTCTTTTAATAAATTGCCTAAGTTTACGTTAATGGATTGAAAAAATAGGTGGCCACTTGCATCCATCCATTCATAGTAACGGGGGTAAAAAACTATGCCAAGAGAATCAAGGTCTCCCCACGTTATCTGCCTTTTGACACGGTTTTTTTTCATGGGTTGAATTCCATTACTATTCTATACATTAGTTAAAGATTGCCTCTGCAAATTCTCTTGGGCTAAATGGCTGAAAGTCTTCGATGCTTTCCCCGGTTCCTATGAATGATATGGGGATGTGCAGCTTAT
>CAYMVB010000322.1:0-4180 GCA_964393665.1 uncultured Desulfobacteraceae bacterium
ATTGAAATGTCAAGGAAAATAAGGGAGGTTCATTATGTGGGATGATATATAAGAAATTTTATTTTACCGTATGAATACAAATAAGGAAGAGCTTTAAAACTTTTCCCATCGGACAAGAAGAATCCCCAAACATAAAGCGATGTTTTATATCGAGAAGTTTTTAAACAGAGGCATTTTGTTTAAGAAACCCCCGATGATCATCAATTACCTGTAGAAACCTGGAAAAGGCAAAGAATATTTTTATTAAACCACAGCGGCTTCGCCATTATTCATACCACACTGAGAAGACCTACCGTGAGTCGGTATGGCAGTCGCCTCTCAGGCTGGCAGGAAAGGATCACCGGACTAGAGATCTGTTGGCCCTCGTAAAACTGATTCAACTAATTGTTTCAAATTTTCGTTTTCAGGGTGTGATAGCTCAGGGTCTAGATTTATAAGGTTCTCGGCCTCTCTCTTTCCGCTTGATAAAAGCTGCGGCTCTCTCGCTATTTCATTAATATCCAATTCACCTGCGCCTGATTGCCTGAGCCCGGTTATTTCCCCGTGTCTCCTTAGCTGGAAATCCTTCTCGGCAATCTTAAATCCATCCGCTGTTTCAGCTAAGGTTTTAAGCCTTGATAGAGCCATATCAGGTAAGGTATCAGATACCATTAAAAGACAGGTACCATTCTCGCTGCCTCTTCCGACCCTGCCCCTCAACTGATGAAGCTGGGCAAGGCCGAAGCGTTCAGGCTGTTCGATTATCATGACCGTGGCCTTTGGAACATGAATACCTACTTCCAGAACAGTTGTCCCCACAAGGAGATCTATCCTGCTGTGTCGGAAATCAGTCATTATTTTCTCTCTTTCCTCTGGCGTCATGCGTCCGTGGACCAGGCCAACTCGAAATGGAGCTATTTTTTTTAATTTTTCAGCCATTTCAATGGCATTTTTGAGGTCCGACTCCTCAGAGCCTTCAATTACAGGGCATATTACAAACGCTTGATGCCCTAAGGATATCTTTTGTTTTAATAAATCAAATGCCCTTCTTTTTTGTTTTTGCCGTACAATATACGTAGAAACAGGCACATGCCCTTCAGGGTATTGTTTTATAGCGGATATTTGCATGTCTCCATAGATTGTAATTGCCAGGGTTCGGGGGATTGGTGTGGCTGTCATAACGAGGAGGTGGGGATTATCGCCTTTTTGTTCCATTAATGCCCGCTCACGCACGCCAAACTTATGCTGTTCATCAATTACTACAAGTCCCAGTTTATAGAATGTGAGCTTTTCCTGTAGTAATGCCTGGGTTCCGATAATAAGATTATATTCGCCTTGCTCAATCCCGTTGTATATTTGTCTCTGCTCGGCTGCCTTTAGTTTTCCAGCCAAAAGGACGGGTTTAAAGGAAGCCTTTTTTGAAAGATTAGCGAAGTAGTCCATGTGTTGCCGTGCAAGAAACTGTGTGGGCGCCATGATTGCCGCCTGCATGGTATTTTGCACGGTAAGCAAGGCAGCTATTGCCGCTACTGCGGTTTTTCCGCACCCAACATCGCCCATAAGTATGCGATTCATGGGCCTTCCGTTTGAAAGGTCTTTGATAATATCTTTCGTTGCCTGAACCTGGTGGGGGGTGAGGGCAAATGGAAACATGGCCTTTACGCTTTCCGTGAAATGGGGGGAGATCGAGTATATTTTGCCTTTTTTTGCAGCCCTGGCCTTTGCCCTGTATGCAATCGTTATCATGACCAGGAAGAAGCGGTCAAAGAGAAGCCTCCTGTGAAAGGGTGTGTCTGATTGGTTTAATCTTTCGATTGAGGATTTTTCAGGGGGAAAATGCACATATTTAACGGCGCTGCGAAGATCAGGAAGTGAAAGGGCCTTTGTAATTTTTTCCGGCACGGGATCCACGATATAGGCTATATACTCTTTTAATGCGTTTCTGACTGTTTTCCTGAGCATATTCGGGCTAATACCCTTAACAGAGGAATACATTGGGTAGATGCCGACGATATCGTTGATTTCACTATCCGTTGCCATGAAGATTTCTGGGTGGATCATTTGCAGATGGCCTCTGTTTATGCTGATCTCTCCGTAGGCGATAAGCTCCTGACCGGGATTAACGAATGCGTTTAGCTGCTGCTTTCTATAATTAAACCATATAAGCTCAAGGCTTCCTTGCCTGTCCTTTATAAGTATCTTGAACAGGCTTTTGCGGCTTGGATAAAACCTTTGCTCTTTGCCAGAGACTAGCGTTCCTTTGACAAGTGCGCGGTCACCCTGTTTTAGGATATTTATAGGAACGATTTTCGTACGGTCTTCATACCTTACAGGGGTAAAAAAAAGGAGGTCAAGGATGGTATGAATATTTTTTTGCGCGAACAGTCTTGCCCTTTGTGCCCCTATTCCCTTCAGGGATGTTAAGGGGAGGGTGAGGCCAGTGTTTTTTACTATATGGGAGTCCCTTTTTTTCATTTACTATGCGATAAGGTTTGCTCTGATGATTTATGCTGAGAATTTTATTTCTTTCATTTTAGCGGGTAGGATACATTAATTTGTCAGATAAAATCCAATTTTTTTATAACGGCCGGTGTGATAGTATAGATCAAGTATCGTTAGCGTTCATAAAGCTTTTATACCAAGGTAACAGGCAAAGGGAAAGGCAGGCAGCGTGGCCAAGATGCTGAAAAGGTTTAGCCTATACGGATTTTTAAAGAACCAGCAGTATTATGATTATTTTCTGATACTTGCATTCAGGCAGATGGGTCTTTCATTTTTTATGATAGGCACCCTCATAGCCTTTAGAGAACTTGTGGTGGCCCTGATGGAGGTTCCAACCGGCGCGGTTGCTGATATTTTTGGACGTAGAAGGTGCATGGCATTTAGTTTTTTGAGTTATATTGTAAGTTTTGCCATTTTTGGGTCAGTCGGCCTGTTGGCGGTGCATAAAGGTATTTCTCAATACGCGCTGCTGGCCTTTTTGTTTTTTGCAATGATGTGCTTTGCGATAGGGGATGCCTTTCGTACAGGCACGCACAAGGCAATGATATTTCGGTGGCTCAACCTTGAGGGTAGAGCAGGACAGGGAACAAGAGTTTATGGCTATACTCGTTCCTGGAGCAAGATAGGCTCGGCAGTGTCTGTTGTTGTGGCCTGTGTGTTTGTGTTTTTGACAAGCAACTTTATCTATGTCTTTTTCCTGACCATCATCCCCTATGTGCTTAATATTGTAAATTTGCTTGGATACCCGGAAGATCTTGATGGGGATAGGCATAGCTCTACGAGCATACGGGATATGATACGGTATCTTAAAGAGGCGTTGATCATCTCAGTGAGGCAGACTAATTTGAGGAGGCTCATGTTAGAGTCAATGGGTTTCGAGGGGTTTTTTAAGGCCGCCAGGGATTATTTGCAGCCCATTCTTCAGAAGGCCTCCCTGCCATTGGTTGCCGCATTGTTTACCAATGTTGAAATGACCGTGGAGCAAAGATCCGTGTTTCTCATAGGCCCGATTTATTTTCTGCTTTTTATCCTGTCTGCGGTTGCCAGCCGTAAGGCCTACTTTTTTTCCGAGATGGCAGGAAAAGAGGATAAAGCAGCCTGGGTTATATGGGGCATGAGTCTTTTTATATTTCTCTTTCTCACCCCTGCCATGTATTATAATATTTACTGGATCATGATAACCGGGTTTGTGTTTATGTATATTTTACAAAATATCTGGAGGCCTGTCCTGATCAGCCGTTTTTCAAAATATGCCCAGGAATCCATGGGTGCTACCATACTATCAATAGAATCCCAGGCAAAGAGTGTTTCAACAATGATCATCGCCCCATTACTTGGATTGGCAGTTGACATGGCAGGCAGGAATCATATAGGTTTAAGTAAGTTTTGGCCTTTAGGGGTTTTAGGTGCTATAATAACATTAGTTTTCTTTCTGGCTGGAAGGAAACGATAGTAAGGTTTAAAGACCCAAAAAGATGCCTTGTAAAATTATAGATGAGAAGATGTAAGGCTCTAAAGCCTTTTTGGATGTTTTTTTTTGAAAATGAGGATTCGCGTGGGCAAGGGAGGCTTTTTAAAAGGCCGGTTTTAATTCGTACTATAATGATGGATGAATGTTTATGGAGAAAACGGGAAAAATAATAATTGTCTTTTTTGTAATAGTGTTGTTTGCCGCACTTGTTTTACTCAGTGCAGTAGA
>CAYMVB010000323.1:0-2480 GCA_964393665.1 uncultured Desulfobacteraceae bacterium
CCAAATATCCATGTCCATAGTGGCCCGAGGATATCCATGGGCGGCAAGCGCATATGCTCCGACGAGAATAAACCTAACCTTCTCGTCGGATAAGGCGTGTAACATGTCTCTGTAATCTTCGTTCAACATCGTGCTTTACGCTTAAGGAGGCAATTTCTTTTGTCAACGGCCAGACGAGAAGAATGCGGTCCTCTGGGGTTCCAGGGACGTAATCGGCGTTTTGGTTGTCCGTCATTTTGTAAATGACTGTGCGTTTTCTATCCATATTCATAATTTTAAACTACCATTTTCTCCATATTAAATCAATTTGATATTCATTTTGAACTGTAATAAAAGCGGACGTAAATGAAACTATACGATTTATTGCATCTATTAAGCCATTAAGCCATGAAGAGACAAAGAAAAGGCTGAGACCCAAGGAAGATGAGGGTCAAACCTTTAACTATTTACTCGTCCCTTTCGCTTACTAGCTGAGGAGATTATCGAAAACCTCGAAGCAGGTGTCGAGAGTTTTAAGCAAATCATGGAATCGATTAATGGACAATGAGGAAAAATAAGACGCTTTTTAATATTTTAATAAAAGATACTCCCATTCTCCATATCCCCTGCCCTCAAGGTGGTCACCAAACGCCTTCAGATCTTTTTCTAAAAACTATCAAAAATAACCCTATAAAATTTTAGAAACCTGCTCAGTCAACCTAAAGCTCACCTCTACGTTCGGAGATTTCCTCTGCCTGTAAAAAAAGGCCTCAAAATTTTCTCTATTGTCATTCATACTGTAAAATCCAATCTCTTATACATCGCGATGCATAATGAATCTCCCTTATTTTCCTTGACATGATACTAGATTGTGATATCATATAACCATGAATAAAAAACAGCGACTGATTTTACAAAACATATTTGAAAAGCCGGAGCGCTCAGACATTTTATGGAAAGATATTGAAGGGTTGTTTATAGCGGTGGGGGCTGAAATAACCGAAGGCCAAGGATCACGAGTGCGGGTAGCACTTAATGATATACGAGCCGTTTTTCACCGCCCCCATCCTGAACGAGTAACAAATAAAGGAACTATAAAGTCCGTTCGAAGATTTTTAATCGAATCGGGGGTGCAATTATGATGGAATATAAAGGGTATTATGCAAAAGTCGAATTTGATGATGATGCTAATGTTTTTCATGGTGAAGTTGTCAATTTAAGGGATGTTATTACGTTTGAAGGAGAAACTGTAAGAGAGATTAAGCAGGCCTTTCAGGACTCCGTTGATGATTATTTGGATTTTTGCGCAAAGCGAGGGGAGAACCCAGAAAAACCTTTCTCAGGCAAATTCGTTGTGCGTCTTGAACCAGAGCTACACAAGAAAGTTACTATAGAAGCCCGTAAAGCTGGTAAAAGCCTTAATGTGTGGGTTAATGATGCAATATCTAAAGCATTGAAAGACGATACCCAACAAGGGCATTCACTCTAATCCCAAAAACGTGGCGGTTTTTGGGACAGGTGATGCCCGTCGTTCTCCTTGGAATTCAGATCTTGACTTGTACATGTAAAAGATGTACACTACGATTATGAAATACGAGTGGAATCCTGAAAAAAATGAATGGCTTAAACAAGAAAGAGAAATATCTTTTGAAGAAGTAATTTTTCATCTTTCTCAGGGAGATGTTTGGAAAGTCGCAGACCACCCAGATCAAAAAAAATATCCAGGTCAAAAAATTTATTTTGTTAACATTGAGGGGTATATTTATTTAGTCCCGCATATATTGAGTGAAGAGCATATTTTTTTAAAGACAATTATCCCAAGCAGAAAAGCAACAAAAGATTACCAAAGAGAGCAGGGAGGGCAATAATGAAATACAATAAAGAAGAAAAAGATATTCTGGATGCCTATGAAAGTGGAAGAATGAACCTTTCTACACCATCGAAGGAGGAAATAGAAAATATCAAAGCCATGGCCAAAAACACCTTTAAAAAAGACAAACGGGTCACGATACGTCTTTACGACCATGATTATAAGGGAATTCAAAAGAAAGCAATGGAAATGGGTGTCCCCTATCAGACTCTCATCTCTGGCATCATTCACAGATATATCGAAGGTAAATTAGTATCGAGGAACGGATAACCAGTGCCTGGACCCAGGCGTGAATGGGCTTGAGGGCTTGGGGTCGGACCACGCTACCCTATCGAAATCCAATGATAATCTGCCAAAAAATAGGCATCTTGAGGCCTTACATGGCCATTTTCGTGGGAAAAATTGCCGTCATAAGAAGCAAAATTATTTGCCGGTATCTGACCCTGAATCACATTTTGTTGAATAACAAGTTTTTTACTTACTTATGGCCGCCCCTGTTTATATAATGGCTATTGGCTCCCACGTCATTTCTATTGAAATCTTAAAACGCCCAATTTGCTATCAAAAATGCCTGTTTAAGCCCTTATAAGGGGCTATTTTTAAAAGATTGCCTCATTATTTCAATTAGTTG
>CAYMVB010000324.1:0-3407 GCA_964393665.1 uncultured Desulfobacteraceae bacterium
CAGACCATCTTCATGACAATCGGAGGTCATCTTCCCAAGATACTGTTTGAATCCAAGGCTACCCAGTTTGTCAGGAAAATTATTCAAGGCGGGTTCAAAAGTAAATATGACCTCCATGATAAAAGAAGGCTGTACACTATTTATAGGGAACAACTTCCCTCTGTCAAGAGGATGTCTCTTTATCAAATAATGAACAATGAGGAAATCCATCCGCTCTTCCGAATAGACCCTCTCTCCTATGCGCATCTATTGGATAAATCAAAGACGGTATTCATAGATGCCCTGTTTGATCGTTCATTACCGTTTCAGAGCCGAAAGCTGCTATATAAAGAGATGGAAGGCACGGAAAGATATATCATTCCTATTGGGCACGTCACCTGGCTGCCATTTGAATATCTGCTGGCGAGATACATAACATATAAGCTGCATATACATGAAAGGAATATTATAAAAAGACTCTTCGTAAAGGAAATGATAGAGGACCCTCTCGATGATTTTTTACCTTAACGATCACGCAGGCCAAATATTACATGCGGGCAGGCTGTCTGCCTGTTCTGTTTTAGTGTTTAATCACCAGCAGCTTGCCACGGGGTAGTTCAATTTGGATTAAAATACACGAGATTACTGATTATTTTTTATTCTTTAAATATAAATAGGAGGCCAGAAATGAGAAAACGTATAATTGCAAGTTTGCTGATATTGGTAGCATTTACTTTAGTTTCCTGCGCAGGACTTCAAACAAAAACTCAAAAAGGAGGAGCGTATGGTGCCGCTGGAGGTGCTGCAGCAGGCGCAATAATCGGTCAGCTTATTGGTGGTGATACTGAAAGTACCTTGTGGGGTGCTGCTATTGGTGCGGCTGTTGGCGGCGCAGGCGGCGCAGGGGTCGGCAGAATGATGGATAACCAGGAGAGGGAGATGCGACAGGCGCTGGCTGCCTCTGAAGCTGCAGCTATAAGCAGGGAGGGAAACCTTCTTGCAGTAACGTTTAAAGGCGACGTTACCTTTGACACAAATTCCACAGTTGTCAAGCCTGGTCTTTATACTGAAATTGACCGCATAGCAGATGTTCTTATCCGCTATCCGCAAACCCTTATAAGGGTTGAAGGCCATACGGATAGCGTTGGTACGGAAGATTATAACATGGATCTTTCTTTTCGGCGCGCAGATTCTGTCAGAGACCTTCTGGTGCAGAGAGGGGTAGATATCAGTCGCATTCAAACCGTCGGTTTTGGAGAGACAATGCCGGTAGCAACAAACGCTACCGAGGCAGGTCGCCAATTAAATCGAAGGGTGGAAATAAAGATAGCACCGCAAACGCAACAGTAATAATGAGGGTATGACCTTTTTTCAATGAAGCCTTGTGGTATAAGGTGATTCAAAATAGAAGGGCTTGCCATTGTCCTATATCGCACCATATTAATATTCGCCGTGACCTAGATTTATAAAACGGAATAGTGGCACGATATTGCTCAGGAATTGACAGGTTACTCAGCATTATTTTTCATTAATATGGATGCACAGATTTTTCGTGTGTATTTAGGGCCTTATTTTTCTTCCTTGCTTCCTTCTTTTTTAATTTCGATCCCTATCTTCTCAAGGGCTTTGGTCGTCTCCTGACGAACCTTTGTTACCGTATCAGAGGTCTCGGCTCTTAGCGCCTTGATCGTAGCCTGGAGATCCTTAATCTGGGTCTTAAAGTGTGCCTCACCACCCGTTCGATTGTATGCCACGATTGCCACGATAAGGGCGACTATTGAAATGATGAGGGCCAGGGTTGCTCTGAATCCTCCCTTGACAATTTTTGTTTGATTGCTCATTTTTAAAACTCCTTAAATGAAGGATAGCAATTTAGTGAATATATAATCATGTCTTTTTTCGCTCTTTAGGTCTTAGTCTTGTAGATAGCCAGCCCACGACAATTCCGATGACAAATGTAACGAGCAGAAGCAGGGCCCTGGACATCGAAATTTTCCAGGAAAAGAATTGGACTTCAATGACCTGGGTATTCTGTATGACAAATATAAGAACAAGTGCAAGAAGAATAAGAGAGACAATTTTTTTAATCATTTTTACCTCCTTTCAGGTTCATTGTCTTCACATGGCGCTCAAACTGATTTAGTTAAAGCGAGCTCCATCGTGCGGAACAACTGCATGCCTTTACGCATCTAAAGCTTTGCGCAGTTTTGCAAATTTGGGAAATTAATTGAGCCACGTGAAATTTTGGATGTCTTTCTTACGAGCGCTGCTGCCCCGTCTTCGGGACCTTTTTAGAAGAAATCAAAACTGCTTGCTGAAGGCCCTTGACCCGGCACATAAAAACCAGCTTTGCATAAGTAAGTAATAATGATATTATAATAAGGCTTACATAAATTAATAGTGTAGTCAAGGAATATAAAATCCATGGGGTACCCCTCAGAAAAGAAGAGCCCCTGAAAAGGCACTGCATGTATCGCAGTATTTCAAAACATCATAGCTCGGCCTTTATCTCCTGGATGTGCCTTTCAATACTCTCCTTATGCTTTTCTGTTTCTTCCGTGACCTCCTTCATTAAGGTGAGATACTCTATATCGCCTGTCTTTACAATTTCTCCATAATTTTTTTCAATAAGGGAGGACTCAATGTCTCGTGCTACAAAGATAGCCTGACCTCTTGTCATCTGCTTCTCTTTTAAACGTTTCAGATGGCCCCTAATGCCTGCCATAACGGTCTGAATGGCTGCCATGTTAAAAAAACGTCCAATCTGAAATTGTTCCGGCTTTAGGCTTATAATCTGTGCCATCCTCTGAATATTTTTCGCGTGTTTTTCTTCCTCTGCTGCAATAGTAAGCCAAAATATACGGTCTTGTTCCCATGTCTCTGCGCAGCTCTGGTAAAAGCTACCGATAAGCCGTTCGTTAGCCGCCATTATTTCCATGACACCCAGTAGATCCTTCAACCCCTTTGTTGTAATCATGTAAAGACCCTCCTTATCCAATCTAAGAGAAAGCTGATTCATAAATTGAATCAGAATGTTATCCTTCATAGCCCCTTATAATTACTCGCTTTTTACGGACCGATAGTATATATACCTAATAGATTCTATTGCCGTCAAGGAAAACACAGAAAACAACAAATGAGACATGTTAATTGTATAGATGCTGTGAGGTTTTTCTAGAGGCATTCCAGCACGATGATAAGGGGATTTTTTATAAGACCAATAATTCTATGAATTTGCTTTTTGCCATTAAAAAATATAATTTGTTAAGTGAATTATTTTGATAGAACATCCTTAAGGCAAAGAGATACTATGAAACAAGATACTATAAAGGGTATGGCAGGCATACTTGTAATATCAGAGAACCAAGATGCCTTTATCGCACTTAACGAAGCCTTTCGGGAGGGGTACAGGCTTGAAAAGGCATCCA
>CAYMVB010000325.1:0-3867 GCA_964393665.1 uncultured Desulfobacteraceae bacterium
TTCGATTCCCATGCACTTCCGCCAGGTTTTTATCTAGCCAATGTACCGTTTATTATCTACTTCTTACGCTAACCTCGTAGCCTTTATCCTTTAATTCGTTTATCATTTCATCAACGTTTTCCGTATCTACATGGACAACTATGTCTCTTTTTGTTGTTTCTGTAGAGACTATCATATGAAGCGTTAGAATGTTCATACCTTTTATGGATGTTGCCTGGCATATATCCTGAAGAATTGTCTTGTCCTGATCGCCAATAACCTCAACCCTTGTACCTGGCATACCTATACCGAGTGTAGGGTTAGCGATCTTATAGAAGAAATCATTTGTCGTTACGATACCTACCAAACGTCCATTTTCTACTACGAGTAATGAACCAACCTTTTTATCCTGCGCTAATGCCAGGGCTTGTTCAACAGTCATATCTGGGGTTACAGTAACTATATTCTTTTCCATAACATCCTTTAATAGCGTGTTTCCAAGAAGATAGCCCATTTCCCAGACGCTAAGGGAAGTTGCCTTAGAAGGCGTGTAGTCCTCCAGGCCGTGCTCGGTCACGATGCCTACAAGTTTCCCCTTTTCCACTACAGGTAAACGGCGAATTTTATGCGCCTCCATAATTCTCTTTGCATCTGCTATTGAAGTATTACCTGTAACAGAAACAACATTCATGGTCATAACATCCCTTACTAACATAATATGCCTCCTTTGTTTTAAATTTTTTCATTGGCAGGTATTTTTTTATTATCACATAAAATACCAGGGTACACAAAGAATAAATCTTAAAAAATTAAGATTTTTTATAACATATTTTAAACGTTTGGGGAAAATAATAACGACATATTTTTTATAGTGAGCCCGTTAACGTGTCTAATTAACAACATGTGGTTCTAGTTTTACCCGTGCTCAATAGGACACAGGATTCTTAAACCGCATTAAAAATAATTGGCAAATCTTAAAAAATATCTTGGAAAAAAACCTGATTTCATTTAATCATTATATAACATTATAAACAGGGGTTTTATCATGATTAAACTGGTGCTTATTCGGCATGGTCAAAGCATATGGAACCTTGAAAACAGATTTACAGGGTGGACAGATGTGGATCTTTCAGAGACGGGCGTTAAAGAGGCAAAATATGCGGCAAAAGAACTCATAAAGGCGAATTATACATTCGATTGTGCCTATACGTCTGTCTTAAAAAGGGCGATTAGGACCTTGTGGATTGTTTTGGAAGAAATGGATTTAATGTGGATACCTGTTTATAAATCCTGGAGGCTTAATGAAAGACATTACGGTGCCCTGCAAGGGTTCAATAAAACAGAAATTGCTAAACAATATGGTCAGGAGCAGGTACTGTTATGGAGGCGTAGTTATGATATAAAACCTCCTTCGCTTTCTAAAGATGATACAAGGTATCCTGATAACGAAAAAAAATATGAAAAGGTTACAAAAAAAGATATCCCCCAATCAGAATGTTTGAAGGACACTGTTGAACGTTTTCTTCCTTATTGGCATAAGACAATTAAACCGAGTATAAAAAAAGGGAAAAAGGTATTGATATCTGCTCATGGAAACAGTATAAGGGCATTGGTAATGTATCTTGACAATATGTCCAAAGAAGAAATCGTCGGGCTTAACATCCCAACGGGAATTCCACTCGTGTATGAACTGGACCAAGATATGAATCCACTTAATCATTATTATTTAGGAGATCCTGAGATAGCAAAAAAGGCTGCGGATGCAGTGGCAAATCAGTCCAAACAGTAATAAAGTATAGCATACGATAGGGTACAATTTCAGGTGAAAATTAACAGTAATTTTATAAAAATTTATACTAGGAAAAGGCGCATTAAGCCCAAGTTTATACATGTCATAAGCCTTTTTTTCATGTTTATTCCATTGCTGACCTCAAGCTGCATCACTGATATGCTTCAAATAAACAGATTACACACCATACCGTATAAGGAGCATAGTAAGTCCGAAAAAAAGACGGAGAATGTCTGCGTAAATCCGAAAAAAGAGGAGGATCTGCTAGCATTAAAAGAAGCTGAAACATCGAAAGAATTATTGCCTCCTGAAGATATAGCCGAAGAAAAATTAAAACCGGAACCTGTTCAGGGGGAAAAAGACGAAGTAAAAACATCTAAAGAAGAAAACAAATCAGATCAAGAAATGCTTGATACCGCGCTTGAATTTTGTGGTGCATCGAACGATTTTTGGGAACAGGGAGATATTGAAAATGCTATAGCTGCGCTTGATGAGGCCTATTCCTTGATATTAAAGATTAACACGGAAAAAACCCCTGATTTACTTCAACAAAGGGAGGACCTTCGTTTTTCAATATCCAAAAGAATTATAGAAATTTATGCATCGCGAGGTACCGTCGTAAATGGGCATAATACGCAAATACCCCTTGTCATGAACACGCATGTAGGCAGAGCATTGTCGCTTTTTAAGGATAAAGACCGGAAATTTTTTCTTGATGCCTACCGTAGATCAGGTAAATACAGACCCTTTATCGTTGAAAAGCTCAAAGATGCCGGCCTGCCTATTGAACTTTCATGGATACCTCTTATAGAAAGTGGATTTAAGTTAAGGGCGCTTTCAAAGGCCAGGGCCCTTGGACTATGGCAGTTTATAGCCTCAACAGGGTACAAATTTGGTTTAGAAAGAGATAAATGGATAGATGAAAGAATGGATCCAGAAAAATCTACTATTGCTGCCATTGCTTACCTAAAGGAGCTACATGATATATTTGGTGACTGGACTACGGCTATAGCTGCATATAATTGTGGAGAATGGAGGGTTTTAAGATGCATTAAAACTCAAAAAATAAATTATCTGGATAATTTTTGGGATCTCTATGAAAAACTCCCATCAGAAACCGCATTTTATGTACCAAAATTTTTGGCTGTTTTACATATTCTAAATGACCCAGAGGCTCATGGCTTTGAACTGGGAAATGTAGAAAATGAGATTGAGTTTGATAAAATAACAATTAACAAACAGGTAAGTCTTAAGGCCTTATCAAACGAACTCGGGATATCTTATAAACATCTATGGGATATGAATCCATCGCTAAGGCATGATTATACTCCTGATAGGCCTTTTGCTTTTAACGTACCTAAGGGAATGGGCATCGAACTTCTCTCTAAGTTAGATAAGATACCTGCCTGGCATCCTCCTGCACCTCATTATGCCACATATACTGTGAAACGTGGAGACTCCCTCTCCATGATTGCTAGAAGATACAGGACAACTGTTCATGCGATAATGAAGGCAAACAGGGTCAAGGACAGACACTTGATTCAGGCAAATCAGAGGCTAAAAATACCTTTAGGAAATAATCCCCCTTCAATTCAGGAAAAAGAAAGGTTGCATGCTGTAAGTAACCAAAAGACATTAAAATACGAGGTGAGAAAAGGCGATTCCCTATGGAAAATTGCCAGTCATTTTGGCACAACAGTAAATGCCATAAGAGTTTTAAATAATATTAATAATAGACATCTCATGATAGGCCAGGTTCTTTTAATACCTGATAAATTTTCACCCCTTGAAAATATAAAAACTTTTAAATATAAGGTATTAAAAGGGGATTCTATGTGGAAAATTGCACAAAAACACCAAATGAGCCTTTCTGAATTCTTAGGCCTAAACAACCTTACACCCCGGAGCCATATTTTTCCCGGTCAGATATTACTGGTTAAGTATTAAGATTATTTATTATATGGTAACTATACAGGTTTGAGGTTGAAGACTGAAGACTGAAGTATTTCAAACAACCCGTAATGATTTAATCAACCTATTCAAAACCTTCTCTGTTTCGATTATTGCTGGTTCAATCAGAGATACATCATCATTGAGCA
>CAYMVB010000326.1:0-2685 GCA_964393665.1 uncultured Desulfobacteraceae bacterium
GCCTCTAATCTCTGATCCTCCCTGGTTATAATTACATTTCCCTCCGCCATATAAAGATTATCACCTGGTAGCTTTGATATTCGGTCTGCCTCTATGTGCCAGGGCATTAAATCCTTACTTGTTTGTGAAAATACCTTTTGTTCTGAAAAATTAAGTGTTCCTATCAAAGAAATAAAAAAAACAAAAAAGAAGGCAATTTCTCTGTGTTTGTATACCCGGTAATATAGCTTCGTATTCACCTCGGATGCCTTTATCTTTTAATCTTTGCTTACGCCGTTATTTATTGTAGGTACGGCTTAAGCCATTTCTCGAAGAGATTTAAATATCACCAGGGGGATAGTTCAGCGGATCAAAATATGACTCTGCCTCCCCAACAGAAAAAAGGGAACCTGTAATAAGGATTAAGTCTCGTTTGCCAGCTAACTTTTTTGCCCTCTCAATTGCTGATGATACGGGGAAATGCACCTCTCCAGGTTTATTAAACTTTTTCGCCATTTCCATTAATCGATAAGGGTCTTCCGCTCTGTAATAGTCAGGTTTAGTGAATACAACTATACTGGCCATGGGTATGATCTTTTTAATAATATTCGATATATCCTTGTCTGCCATAATGCCTATAATCAAAATTAATTTATCATACTTGAAATCATCCCTTATTGATCTGGAAAGAGAACTCATAGCATTCGGGTTATGGGCGCCATCGAGGATAATAAGGGGATCTGAGGAAACTTGCTCAACCCTGCCAGGCCACAGAATATCATTTATGCCCAATTTAATAGCCTCATTTGAGATAGAAATGCCCTTTAATTTAAGTATTTCCAGTGCCAACATTGCAAGAGCTGCATTTCTATATTGAAATCTACCCTTAATGCCAATTTTCAGGTCAGAAAACCGATCCCTAATACCATAATAAGCAAACAACCCACTGGGTAATCTTTTATATCTAACGTCCTTTCCTACCCTCCAAAATGGGGCACTATTTTGCCTGCAAATGGACTCAAAAAGCTTAACCACATTGGGTTGAGTTGCAGCAGTTACTAAATCTATATTCCTTTTTATTATACCGCCCTTTTCCCTTGCAATATCCACTATAGTATTCCCTAAAAAGCCTTTGTGGTCTAGGCCTATATTTGTAATAATAGACACCATTGGTGTAATGACATTTGTTGCGTCTAACCTTCCGCCCATACCGACTTCCATAATAGCAAAATCAGTTTTGTGTTTGTAAAAGTGTGTCAGGGCCATTGCGGTTGTAAGCTCAAAAAATGTTGGAGGCTCTTTCTTGTTAGAAACCTTCCTTAATCCCTTTATGAGTATAGATGCATCATTCTGGCTCATAAATTTTCTGTTAACCCTAAACCTTTCTGTAAAATTAGCCAGGTGCGGAGAAGAGTAAAATCCAACTTTGTATCCAGATTGTATAAGTATGGATTCAAGCATGGCACCTACAGAGCCCTTGCCATTCGTCCCTGCAATATGAATATATTTTTGGCCATGGTGTGGATTTTTAAAGGCCTCTAAGAGATTAGATGTCTTAGACAATCCAAATTTGATTCCGTATTTTTGAAGGCCATAAAGCCACGATAACTCTTTCTTATAATTTGAATCCCTATCCATACAATCCCTTTCCTTAAGCCCTACATCCTTCCCCTAATAATAACTGTGTATTCTGATAATACTCGCAATACTACAGCGGTGTTGAAAAGCCAACTCCTATCCTTAAAAGGCATAGTTTGAGGGTCAGAGGCACATAAGCATTCAGGCACTGAGTTTTTGAGACGCATAATTTCTTCTTTGTACCTGCCTTTTGGTAGACAGGCCTGCCTGTGCGATGCACGCAGACAGGCCTTTGCTGTGTTGCCCCTTGTTAATTTCGCAAATTATACTTTTCCTATTACCATATATCTCTTTAATAGTCTTCATTAATATTATCTTATGATGCAGTTAGCTATAAAGACCCGGCATTGGCCTGGAAGCTGGTAAATCAGTAAAGTACAAAGTCAGAAAAAACAAGAAAGGCTATCAATATTTGTTAAGAGCAGCAAAGGAGAGGCAATACAACATAACGTCGACACATAAAACAGGGAAAAACTAATTGAGCTTTCAGGGGTACTGACATATACTAGTTTTTCAATAATTTTACGGAAAGGAGATTATAAATGGATTTCGAAGATTATTTTAAAGAAACTAAAGGGAAAGGGGTTCTGGCAACCTCCGATAACGAGGGGCACGTAGATTTGGCATTGTATGCGAGACCACATATTTTAGACAAGGATACTATCGCATTTATTATGCCTGACCGTTTGACCCACCATAATCTGCAATTAAATGCTCATGCAGCCTATCTATTTTTAGAGGAAGGACCCGGATACAAAGGAATCCGTATGTTTCTTAAAAAAATCCGCGAGGAAAAAGATAGCGATCTTCTTCGCTCTATCCATCGAAGAAACTACGCTACGGAGCCGGAAGGCAAGGAGGTGCCTCGCTTTTTAGTAATCTTTAATATTGAGAAGATATTACCACTTTTAGGGCAGGGGAAGATAGTCTGAGGAGGCGTACAATGAAGGTCATTATTACAGGCGGGCTCGGGGTTGTTGGTACACAGCTGTCAAAAAGCCTTCTAAAAAAAGGCTGTGAAGTAACTGTTGTAGATTATTCAACTGAACCAAGGCCATATACCCCCCA
>CAYMVB010000327.1:0-27990 GCA_964393665.1 uncultured Desulfobacteraceae bacterium
GCAATGAGGTAACAGATACCATTGCTGTTGGAAGTGAGCCCCTCGGGGTGGCAGTGAGCCCTGATGGGAAATTTGTGTATGTGGCAAACAATGGTGGTGGGACGGTATCTGTCATAAAAACATCCGGCAATGAGGTAACAGATACCATTGCTGTTGGAAGTGAGCCCCTCGGGGTGGCAGTGAGCCCTGATGGGAAATTTGTCTATGTGGCAAACAATGGTGGTGGGACCGTATCTGTCATAAAAACATCCGGCAATGAGGTAACAGATACCATTGCTGTTGGAAGTGAGCCAAAAAGCCTTGGCTTATTCATTGGAGGCAAAACACCATTTGCTCCAAGCAACCTTGAGTTAGCTGTATTGTCAGACAGTAAGATAAGTCTTGTTTGGACTGACAATTCCGCTGATGAGTGCGGGTTTAAGATTGAGAGAAAAAAGGGCTCTACAGGAATTTTTTCTCTCATTCACACAACAGAAAAAGATGTAGAATCCTACAATGACTCAGGGCTTGACTCCTACAGAACATATTATTATCGCGTAATAGCATATAATGAGGCAGGAGATTCCGCTTGCTCCTCTGAGGCCTACGCAACTACGGAGAGAGAGCATGGGGGGAGTTGCTTTATTGCCACGGCTGCCTTTGGCTCGCCTTTAGAGCCTCACGTCAGGGTATTGAGAAAATTTCGAGACCGTTTTTTAGCAGATAACCTCATGGGCAGATCTTTTCTAAGTCTTTATTACAAATATTCCCCACCCATTGCCACGTTTATCGCTAAACATGAAATTTTACGCCTTGTTGTACGTTGGGGATTAATTCCAATCTTTGGCCTTGGCTGGCTTTTACTAAACGCCCCTGCCTTATCATCACTGCTCCTGCTTGTTTTATTGCTAATGAGTTTCTATACAGTCCTTTCTGTTAAGAAAAAATGGGCGTCGAAAAAGCATAGTGGAAAAGCATAGTGGAAAATGCCTTTATCTTACTCAATAATTCATGATGTAAGAGAGTAATATTCTTGAAAAACAGGTGCAGCAATAATCAGCGGCTAGAAATTTTCATTTAGAGAACCGAGCTATTTCTTACTATTGCCTTTAAGGCTTCTTAGCTTTTTGACACGTTCTTTTGCAAAATCATATTCAATCCAGTTATCCATATATGATATAAGCGCTTCTTTATAATACCTTATGGCCATTTGTTTTTCCTCTGAGGCCTCTGCCTGAAAACCAAGCAATGCATAAGCCGTAAGAAGCCTTTCGGGACTACCTCCAATTCTATTGATCAGGGATTGTTTTGTTAGCTTTGATAAAAGATACTCGCTCAGAGTTTTATGCCAAGGATCCTTGATTTCTCGGTAGTAATCCTCCAGACATTTTTTAGCCTTATCCTCTTGTTTTATATGGCAATAGATTTGAGCCTCCAAGAGCCCTAGCTTTAGGCGGCCTGCATTTTCCCTTCCATCAATATCAAGGTATGTTGTGATATACTGTAAGGCCTGGCCATAGCAGTCAATCATTGTGTTAAAGTAGGCCAGCTTCAAGAGACTGTCACCTCTTCTATAATTCATCTCAAGCATGCTCTTTAAAATTTCTATTTTGTCTAAAACGGTTGCATGAGCATTCTCAAATCGAGCATTTAAAGATTTTATTGTGGCAAGGCGCCCTTCTTTTTCTTTGTAATTTTCATTGATTTTTTCGCTAAAGTCATCTATTTCTTTTTGATATTCAGCCTTCTCGTCACCAGTCAAAAAGAGCAACATCTCCTCTTTGGCATTTCCAAGACCTGCAAGGGCTAAAAAATACACAAAGTCGTCAATATCTGCATTCAAAACAGCCTCTTTAAATAATTCCTGAGCCCTTAACAAATCCCCTTCCATTAATCTCATTAATCCTGAAATATACGTAAGCCAACTGTCTTCTCTCTCATCATAGCCTTTTGCATACGTATCTTTTAGCTCAATATGGCCTGCAAGTGCTTTAACAGCATAACCCAGAAATTCATCCGGAGATCGCCAATCAAGGGATGAAATGCTCTCAAAATAAGACCCTACGCCAGCCTGATCTTCCATATATGCAATAATACAAAGCATAAACCTTGCAACATTATTCTCGCTGTCCATTGATAGAGCCTTTTCAAATAGAGATTTTGCCTCCAAAATATTCCCGGCACACAGATGCATAACCCCTGCCGTCATTATTAGTGCTGGGTCAAGGCTGAAACGTAACTTCTCGTCGGCTAACTCCCGTGCTCTTTCCCATTGGCCAAGCCTGGCCATATCTTTGATTTGTTTTAACTTAAGATCCAAAGACAGATCCAGCACCCCATCCCACTTAGTCTTTCCGCTTTTTAAATCGTGAAGAAACGAGGCTGCCTTTGTTATCGGCAACACCATTCCTATATCTGAGAGGGGAGTTGCAACTGGAAAGGGACTTTCCATCCAATCCATTGCAACGGCTGAGGCAATTCCTATAACCTTTTTTCGAGCATCTATAATTGGTCCACCGCTATTGCCCCTGTATAAGGACGTATCTACTTGAAACATATTTTCAAATGTTCTCCGTACATGCCCCCAGGTCACGCTTCCATTAACCGTGTTGGCCTGCGTGCTGCTACCAAGCGGAAAGCCTAAGGTAATAACAGTCGATAATTTTTTGACCTTATTGACATCCATGTTTAAATCTAAAGGTAGGGGCTCAAGACCTTTGGGAACAAAATCAATTTTTAGAACTGCAAAATCATCTTTAAGTGGCGATTTAACGATTTTATAGGTTGATACAGGTGACCTGGCAACCCCTGATATTAATACGTAAGGTGCCTTAACATTACTAAATGCAGATTCTATGTAGTAAATATCCTCGAGATCATAGGTATCGGATATCTTCGGTAATCGATTAAATGCCCTTTCCCCCTCAAACCATAAAAACATACGATAATCCAAGGAAAGTGGTGCGCTATATGATTGGTACGTGGTCAAAACCGAAAAAAGCTTGCTATCTTCGAGCCAGGGACATGCTACATGGCGATTAGTAATAAGGTAGCCATCCTTATCCACCAGGAAGGCAGTTCCTTCAATACGGTTATGATAAAAGACTTCTTCCCTAGACTTAATACGATAATCAACCATTACAAAAGCAACTGACCCTGAGTACTTGCCAGCGAATTTAATCAGGGCGGCCTCAGTGTCTTCCTTTTTAAACCCAAAGTAATACCACGTAAAAGCCCCAAAAATAACCAAGGCTATTAATACTAATCCTAATAGGTTAGTCCATTTCCTAAGGCCCCTGAATTTTTTGACCGGCACTGGGGCTGCTTCAATTTGCTCAAGCTTTGCTGCCTTAATATCCTTTTCTTTTACCCTTGAAAGGGCATCGGCTACCTGTGCCATTGATTGAGGTCTGAGGCCAGGGTCTTCTGCCAGCATAAATTTTAATAATGTGCATACCTCGCCCGGAAGCGGCATTTCGTCTACTTTGGCCGAAAAATCGGTGACGTCTGGGTCCGAGGAAAGTATCTCTACAAATATTTTACCCAATGACCAAATATCACTCTTAATATCCAAAGGTCTTCGATTAATGATATCCGGGTGGCAGCTTAGTAGCTTTTTTAACATCGGGCCTGGCCGGTCTATCTTCGGATTAAGAAAACGGGAAACCTTATAGTCTATCTTTATCTTTAAAGACCCCCGTTCATCTTTTATAATAAGTATATCATCCAAAATGATGTGGGGCATGATCCGACCAATCTGATGCAAGCCTTCAAGTATAGATGCAATTCTATGAAAAAGGCTAAATGCCGTAACGTAATCCTTAAAAACGCCGGAGACAAAAAGGTTTCCCCACTTTTCTGCATCAATCCATTCACTTACCCTATACCATAATCCAGATGAGGACCGCTTCATTTCATAATGCCTTACAAAATACTCTTCCGGGAGGACTTGGATTTCCTCTAATTCCTCTTTAAGACGGCTGGCTATTTGTTCATCAATTTTTGAGTTAGCCGTAAAAATTCGTAACATCCTTGCTTTTTCTTCGCCCTCCTTGTACGCCCTGCAAAGTATGTTCGAATAGCTTTCATGAACGACCTCTATTATCTTATAATCATCTATGTATTTGATTCCCTCGCCAATGTGGCTTCCACAATTAGGGCAGACACTGACATCTTCAGCTACGGACTGACCGCAAACTTGACATATTTTCATATATCGCTCTCAAGAAATTTTTTAAGGTTTTTCATAAAGACTAATGGCCACTACCTATTGCTTTTAAAAATAGTAATCTACCCCCCTTTACTCCTGAGTGCTATCTTTTTTCAAAGGCTGACGCATCTTCTTCATTTTCCCACGGATTTTCTTTTCGCTTATTCTATGTTCTACAGACGACATCGTGGGCCTTGTTTTCTTTCTTTTCTTGGTGTCTTGGCTGGCGCGAAGCAGCAAATTGACTAATCTCTCCCTGGCGTTTAATCGGTTTCTCTCCTGAGTTCGAAATCTCTTCGCCTCTATGCAAAGCACTCCCTTTTCATTAATTCGCTTTCCTCCCAGCTTTATAAGCCTTTCCTTCACTTCATCGGGCAAAGAGGAGTTACGCACATCAAAACGCAATTGAACAGCCGTTGCTACCTTGTTAACGTTTTGACCGCCTGGTCCAGAGGCCCTGATAAACACCTCTTTAATCTCGTCCTCATTAATAAGTATACAGGGTGTTACTCTGATCATTATTCATAATCTAATTCAAAGGCATTGCCTTTTCAGGATGCAATTATAAATGTGAGTTTTTTGTGGAGTCTGCTCATAAGGTTCTTCCCATAAATTCTTACAATATAATACCACATATTGCCCTTAATCAAGTTAGGATAATTAGATAGAACATGCAAGTTATTGAAAATACCTCTAAAATTGCCTAAAAGATTTAGCTGTTCTAAGGTTACGTATAACAATCATATAATTCTAACATCCGGAGACATTACTTTTGCCTGAAACATTACGTAAAAAATCTACTTCTTATTTTCACGTTTTGGTGATATTTAAAGACTTTCTGGATTGAGGCCTCTATGTCAAATTTATTTAATTCTAAGGAATACAGCGAGAAAACACCGGGGCAATTGCTAACGGTTAGTAGTGTAGGAGTCTTTAGCAGATTACTATTAAACACGGCCAAGCGGTTCCCGTATCCCTTTGCCCCAGTATTGAGCAGGGGGTTGGGTGTACCAATTACCGCCATAACATCTCTCATTGCGTTAAACCAGGCGGCGGCCGTATTAGGGGTAATTCTTGCTCCCGTGGGGGATAGTTTTGGTTACAGGCGAATGATGTTAGCTGGAATGGCCATGCTTATTACAGGAATGCTCATAGCAGGGCTTTTGCCAGTATATGGGATTGTATTAGTAGGTCTTTTTTTAACCGGGCTTGCAAAAAATATATTTGACCCTGCCATTCAGGCCTATGTGGGGGAAAGAATTCCCTATTCCAAACGTGGCCTTGCAATAGGTATACTTGAATTTAGTTGGGCCGGCAGCACACTTATAGGGATTCCGATCCTTGGCCTTCTTATCAGTGGCCTGGGATGGAGATCACCCTTCTTTGCTATCGGAGGCGTGGGTCTCATATGCTTTGCCCTTCTTATAACCTTTATTGATAGGGACGATAAGCTTCCAGAGAGCTCTTTTTCTCTATTATTTTTTTGGGGGGCCCTGAATCAATTAGTTAGACAGCGTTCAGCGTTAGGGGTCCTGGTATTTGCCTTTTTATCCAGTATTGCAAATGATACCTTGTTCGTAGTATATGGGGTTTGGCTTGAGGGTCAATTTCATTTGACCACAGTTACCATTGGACTAAGCACGATTATTATTGGGGTCGCGGAATTTCTGGGTGAAGGAATGACAGCCACATTAGGGGATCGTTTAGGTTTAAAGCGATCACTCTTTCTTGCCCTTTTATTCTCAACCCTTAGCTACGGCCTGCTACCTATACTGGGGCACTCCTTAAAATTGGCCTTTGCGAGTCTTTTTTTTGTTTTTCTTTTCTTCGAGTTCGCTATTGTTACATGCCTTTCCCTTTCTACAGAATTGATTCCTGCTTCAAGGGCCACCATGATGGCAGGATTTTTTACCACTGCTGGTGTCGGCCGGGTAATAGGTGCACTTATAGGCTGGCCGTTGTATGTATCAGGGGGAATCTGGGCGACTGGTCTTGTTTCAGCTGCTATTTCATTTCTGACGCTTATCTCTATCGCCTGGGGGCTAAGGGAGTGGAAATGATGCAGCTATAAATAACTAGCCAACTGAGAATTTTTTAATTTTATTTATGCTTCACTATAAGATCAGACTTCGAAAATTTTAGCTGGTTTTGGGGTAATATTTTGGACAAAAGGGTGCGTTTCTAACTCAAGATTTGGGTTCAAGGTTCAGGGTTCACCGTTCAGCGGTTAAAACCTTTGAACCCTGAACATTACAACCCAGACCGGCCTGATGTCCAATTTTTGAGCAAAGTCCTAAAAACTACAGGGAGTGCAGTCACTAAATAAATAGTTTTTACAAGGTCTGAAGATATGAAATATTTCCAGAAAAAATGTCTCCCGCCTTTTCTTATTTTTAATCTATCATCTCTTGCCATGAATAAAAGGGGAATAAGGTGGGAGCTTTTCACAACCCTAAAAACGGGGAACTTGATTTCATGGAGCGCGAATGAAGGCAATTTTCAAAACTCTCAGGGTGTCATATTAATTTGAAGGATCGTCTATTAGGCCGGTCTATAACAGGACATTACTAAGTTTATCTCAAAACAGCACTTAATCCTTTAATGTTGAGCAGGGGATCTCCATGGCCAGGATAAATTCTTTCAATATTCAGCGTAGATAATGCCTTGAAAGATTCTTTTATACTGTCTCGATCGCAACAAAATTTATTGAGTTCACCACTGCCCTCCATATTAAGGATGGTGTCGCCGCTGATAAGGGCTTTTTCTATCGGGTTGTAAAGACATATACTGTCATTAGTATGCCCCGGGGTATGTATCAATTTCCAGTTTGTAAGATATGGTATAGGGCCAACCTCACCTAATGTGCAAAAGACCTCATGAAGCGATAGCAGATGTTTTCTTAAAAGAGGAATGGGGATTCCTGCCCAATCGCTTTTTAAGGCAGCGGGTAAATTTTTTCTATGATCATCAAGGGAAATCAATACTGGCCGAAGATCCTTTATCCAGCTGAAAAAAGGAAATAGGCATATTTTATCTTTCCTTGCTATATAGTCGCCGACCTTTGCATAGAACAAAACCTTTGTCTCAGGAAAAAATTTTATGAGCCTTGATATGCCGCCTATATGATCAATATGGAAATGTGTGGCGGTTACCATCCTTAATGAGGCACTATCCATTGACCTGCTATGTAGATAATCATATATTTTTTCAGCAGCCCAGAACGTTCCTACATCTATTGCCCCAAAAGAACCATCTTCTTCAAGTAAATAAGTATTGGCATAACCGCATTTAAAAACATGAACAGGCATAACCCTAAAACCAAAATAGATTATATTTTAGGCAGAGCCTTCTCAACCCATGGAAGTCGGTTAACTGACTTCATGGAGGGCCATTTTAATTTTTTCTTATTTACCCTGCCCTGGAAATGCAGCGGCCGCAAAGGAAACGGTTTAAAAAGCTTTCGTGTGAGTTTTTCTTTTTCCAGCAAAGCTAAACAGCGCGGGGTCGGAAAAGATGTATAAGCGCCGATAGACACAATTTATCAAACCCCTCATAGGGATGATATAGATGTAAAAACATGGAAAAAAGTGAGCCTATTTTTACACATCAATAATTTTATAAACCTCGGACAGGGCCCTTTTTAATTCCGATTGTTTGGTGCCACCGCCTTCTGCCATATCTTTTCTGCCTCCCCCCCTTCCTCCAACAATGCCTGCCAGCTCTTTGATAATGTTGCCCGCGTGAAATCTATTGGTTAAATCTGCTGTAATCCTGCATAACAAAAACACTTTTCCATTATCCCTTGCCCCAAGCACTATTATCCCGGATTTGAGTTTGTCCTTTAAATAATCCCCGAATTCCCTCATATCTTTAGGATTTGCAATCTTTACCTCCTGGCTTATAACTTGTATATCTTTTACAGTTATTGCGGTGTCCAGTAATTCTTCAGATTGCCTATTCGCAAGCGTTGCCTTGAGGGATTCTATTTCCCTTTCCTTTTCCCTTTGGTCCTTGATAATTTGTTCAGTCTTTACAAGGAGACTTTCAGGGGGTGTTCTCAGTAAATCGGATAAGGCCCTAAGCTTATAAGCATCATTTTGCATCTGCCTTACGGCATGCTCTCCGGTAAATGCCTCAATCCTTCTTATTCCAGATGACACCGCCCCTTCACTTGCGATCATAAAAAGTCCTATATCTCCAGTCAAGCTGACGTGTGTCCCTCCACACAACTCCCTGCTAACATTATCTCCTATGGACACAACACGTACATTATCACCGTATCTTTCCTCAAACAGCGCAACTGCATCGAGCTTAAAGGCATCGTCCCTTGACATTATCTCAGTGGTAACCGGATAGTTTTTTTGTATGTTGCGGTTAACGAGCAACTCAATCTCTTTTAAGCGGCCTGGGGGTATCTGAGCAAAGTGTGTAAAATCAAATCTCATCCTTTCAGGACCAACATAAGAGCCGGCTTGCTTAATATGCTCACCAAGAAGCTCCCTTAATGCTGCCTGGAGAAGATGCGTTGCTGTATGGTTATGGGCAGTATTATTTCGTCTATTCTCATCTACGGATGCAAAAACTATATCGCCTAAGGACACCTCTCCTTCAATAATTTTTCCGATATGGACTATCAGGCTTGCCGGATATTTACGTGTATCATAAATTTCAATGTTGACATTTTCATTGCTTATCATTCCGGTGTCCCCAGTTTGGCCGCCCGATTCGCCATAAAAAGGACTCTGGTCAAGGATAATCTCTATTTTATCTCCGCTGTGGGCCTGTTTTACTTCCTTGATTTCGCCTCCATTCACCCCTTCATGCTTTAAAATAGCTGTAATGCTGGAATTATTACTCAGTGCCTCATATCCCAGAAACTCGCATTTTATGCCACGAGAGTCCAGTCTCCTGTATATCTCGGGTATTTCCTCTTCTCCGCTGCCCTTCCAGCTTTTCTGTGATAACGACCTTTGTTCGGCCATAGCCTTTTCAAAGCCTTCAATATCAACAGTTACGCCTTCCTCTCGAGCTATCTCCTCTACGAGGTCCGAGGGAAAGCCAAAGGTATCATAGAGCCTAAAAACAAGCTCACCGGGGATAATGGATTTGTCCTCTCCGCGCAATTTTTCTATCTCTTCCCTCAGCAAACTAAGCCCATGAAAAAGAGTATCGGCAAATCTTTTTTCCTCATTAATCACTACCTCGTCAATAAATCTCCTTGACTGATTTAGCTCTTGATATTCTGAGCCCATAATATCAATAACCTTGTCTGTCAAACGATGGAGAAAAGGATTCTTCATGCCTAGGATCTGCCCATATCGTATAGCACGCCTAATTATTCTCCTCAGCACATAACCCCTGCCCTCGTTTGAGGGTATAATTCCTTCAGCTATTAAAAAGGCTGCGGCACGACTGTGATCCGCAATGACCTTAAAGGAAATATCACGTTTTTTATCCTCCCCATAGCCCTTTTCAGCCAGGACCTCTGTAAGGTTTATAATATCAGAGAAAAGATCGGAATCATAATTTGAATAAACACCCTGGAGGATTGCAGATAGTCTCTCGAGACCCATACCTGTATCTATGTTAGGCTTCGGAAGGGGAACAAGGCTGCCATCTATCTGTCTATCATACTGTGTGAATACCAGATTCCATATCTCTAAATATCTGTCGCAGTCACAACCTACCCCACAGGTTGGTTTGCCACAACCTATCCCAGATCCCTGGTCTATATAAATCTCTGAGCACGGGCCGCAGGGCCCTGTTTCACCCATTGACCAAAAATTATCCTTTTCCCCCAGCCTGACCACTCTGTTATCAGGCACACCGACATCTTTAGTCCATATTTCATATGCCTCATTATCATCTTTATAGATTGATACCCAAAGCTTTTCAGGCGACAGGCCGTAGCCATCAGTTAACAACTCCCAAGCCATCTCAATGGCCTCTTTTTTAAAATAATCACCAAATGAAAAATTGCCGAGCATCTCAAAAAAGGTGTGATGTCTGTTGGTGAATCCGACCTGCTCGAGGTCATTATGCTTCCCCCCTGCCCTGACGCATTTCTGTGAGCTTACTGCCCTTGTGTACGACCTTTTTTCAATGCCGAGATAGAGGTTTTTAAAGGGCACCATCCCCGCATTCGTAAACAATAAAGATGGATCATCCCGGGGAATTAAAGATGAGCTTTTTACTACCTCGTGGCCTCGGTCTTTAAAGTACCGTATAAATTTTTTCCTTACCGAACTACTATCCATATAAAAATACATCCTTATTTAGTTTTAGGTTTTTCTTCTGGTACACTGTCTTCTTTTTTGGCCATCCCAAGTTTTTCCTTAACCTGGTTGGATATAGCCTTCATTATATCAGTATTTTCCGCTAAAAATCTCCTGACGTTTTCCCTGCCCTGGCCAATTCTTTCGTCGTTAAATGAATACCACGAGCCGCTTTTTTCAATTACATCTAATGAGACCCCAAGGTCCAAGATCTCTCCCTCCTTCGAAATTCCTGAACCATAGATAATATCAAATTCTGCGGTTCTGAATGGAGGGGCAATCTTGTTTTTGACCACCTTAACCCTCGTTCTGTTACCTACCGACTTATCCCCCTCATTTATGGATGCTATCCTGCGAATATCAAGGCGTTGCGTAGCATAAAACTTCAATGCGTTTCCGCCTGTTGTAGTCTCCGGATTTCCAAACATTACACCTATTTTCATCCTTATTTGATTAATAAATACAACACTTGTCCTGGACCGGTTAATTGTAGCGGTTAATTTTCTCAACGCCTTTGACATCAACCTCGCCTGCAGGCCGACCTGTTGATCACCCATTTCACCTTCTATCTCCGCCCTGGGTACAAGGGCCGCAACTGAATCTATAACCATTACATCTACTGCGCTGCTTCTAACAAGTATCTCGGCTATATCCAGGGCTTGCTCGCCACTGTCCGGCTGGGAAACAAGTAAGTTATCTACATTGACCCCGAGTCGCTTTGCATAAGCGATATCAAGGGCATGTTCAGCATCTATAAACGCAGCGATTCCTTCTCTGGCTTGCGCCTCTGCAATAATATGGAGGGCGAGAGTAGTCTTTCCAGATGATTCGGGGCCAAAAATTTCTATAACCCTGCCCCTTGGAACTCCACCAACGCCAAGTGCATAGTCCAGAGAGAGTGACCCCGTTGGTATTACAGCGACATCCACTAAAGCACCTTGCTGGCCCATTTTAACTATAGAGCCCTTTCCGAACTGTTTTTCAATCTGTGAAATAGCTAGGTCTACGGACCTTTCCTTTTCTGATTCTTTTGCCATTGTATTCTCCTAACCCGAAAAATCCGGACAAGGTTTAAGGTTTACTATTTTTTCTCGCTTCTCGCCCAATAGTTTTTAATGCGGATAAATGAGGTTTTTAAAACAGAAACAGATTGTAAAAAATACATGTATTAACCGCCTAATGTCCATGTATACATTTTTGTATATTCTGGGCCTTTAGGCTTAAGGTCGCTCTTAAAAAAAATAAGCTCTTTAAGGCAATAAACATCACTGATACTATCATGATGTCTGTCAAGGATATCTTTTATCCCAGAGGTCCCGTTTATTTGTTTTTTAAATCTACCAATAGTCAAATGAGGTTTAAATGGTCTTCTTTCAGGAACAAAACCCAAGCCGTTGAGCCCTGATTGGATAGTATCCCTCAAATCAGACAACCTGTCAATATCGCCGCCAAGCCCAACCCAGATTACCCGTGGCCTTTTTATGTTAGGGAAGACCCCCAACCCCTCAAGTCGAACCTTATAGGATATTTTTTTGTCTCGTGCCTTTTCAACCTTTTCCTTGATGTCTCCTATTACATTTTCCTCTATATCACCAAGAAAAATTAGTGTGATATGGATATTTTCCGGCTTAATCCACCTTACAGGGAGGTTTGATTTTTTTATTTCATCAGATATTATTTCTATTTTCTTTTTGATATCAAGCGAAAGCTCAAATGCCAGGAATGAACGGATACCCATGCATATATCTCCTTACCCAATCAAGGGCCATTTCAGATGTGTTGATCTTTACCTTTTCCCTTGTCCCTGAAAATAGATATTGGCTGGAAAATATTTTATTGTCAACAGAAAGCCCAATAAATACCGTCCCTACTGGCTTATTCTTTTCGCCACCAGAGGGTCCCGCAATCCCGGTTACAGCTAAGCCCATATCCGTTTTAGAAATTTTTCGTATACCTTCAGCCATCTCCCTTGATGCCTGATGGCTTACGGCACCATATCTGTCGAGCGTGCTTTGCCTTACACCAAGCATTTCAATCTTGGACCTGTTGCTATATACGATTGCGCCCCTTTCAAAATATACAGAGCTTCCTGGAACGGATGTAATCCTGTGGCCGATAAGCCCTCCTGTACAAGACTCGGCAACAGATATGGTTTTTTTATGCCCTGTTAACAACTCCCCAACCACAGTTTCCATCGACATATCCTTAGCGGCAAAGACATAAGACCCTAAGATTTCTTTAATCTTTTCCTCTGCGCTATCTAACATTTTGTTAGCTCTTACATCGTTATTCCCCCTGGCCGTGACATTGATATGATTTTCGGGGAATGAGGGATAAAACCCAAACATTACGCCGGGAAATTCCTCACTAAGTCCTTTGAATGCATCGGCAATGTCTGCTTCTCTTAATCCATAGACCCTGATTAATCGTTGTTGAAGTATGTTCTTGGGGGTAAATATTCGAAAAATATCAGGAATTACAGATCTGTCCAGCAGTTCTCTCATCTGCTCTGGTACACCCGGCAAAAAGTACAGAAGGCTTTTGCCCTCCAGTAATGAGAAACCGCACATCTGTTTTTTTTGATCTAAGATTTTTGCTCCCTCTGGAAGCCAGGCCAATCTTTCCAAAGAAGCGGAGGGCTCCATTCCTGCCTTTCTTGTGAACTCCCTGATATTATGCAAGATATCATTGTACAGTATAAGGGGTCTTCCAAATGTCTTAGATACCGTCTCAGTAGTTAAATCATCCTCTGTCGGTCCCAGCCCACCGGTAACTATAATAAAATCTGATCTGCCTGCCGCTGTTTTTAATACAGAAGACAGGCTCTTATGATCATCGCCTACAGTCCGAATCTCACTCACCTCAATTCCATTGGACAAAAGACGTCCCGAGGCATACCAGCCATTAAGGTCTCTCGTTTTACCTGAGATTAATTCATTTCCTATTACTATAATTTCTGTCTTCATAGTACGAGCAAGGTAAGCTAAAGTATATAATACCAGGAGTTAAAGTTGGCAATCACATAAATGATAGCTTTGAAAATTGCCTTCATTCGCGCTCATAAATAATCCTTTGTAACAAACGTAGTTTATCTTTAAAAACGATTCATGAAATTATGAGCACGTAAACCCTTAAAGTCTTCATCAAATGAGGCAAGGTCAGGTAATTTGATTACCCGAAACCACGATTAAATTCTACTTTCAGTTCTTTCTCATTTCATGTGGGTAAATTCCCCTCTCTTGATAGAAGTTTCTCTCTTTCTTTTCCCTCCCTTGATAGAAGGGGATCAAGGTGAGGGGTGTTGACGACGCAAGGAGAGTGGGATAACGTACCCCCTCATTTTGAGAAAGAGCCCTAATTTTTTTATTTTAACAGATATAGGATTAAAAGCAATGACAGATGTGCATAAAAACCTGCTAACAGGTCATCAAACACAATTCCGAATCCACCTCTAAGCTTTTCAATCGTTTTTATCGGATAGGGTTTAATAATATCAAAGAGTCTGAAAAGAAAAAGGCCCGCCAAAATGTTGAAAAAGGTAAGCGGGATAAACAAAACAGTCAGCAGAAACCCTGAGACCTCATCCACAACGATAAGGCCTGGGTCATTCCTGCCAATCAGTTGTTCAGCTCTACCGGAAGACCATACTGCTAACATGCTTATTATACAGAAAAAAATAACCTGATATTCAGCTTCAAAAAGCGACATCAGCATATACAATGGCACCGCCCCGATTGAGCCTATAGTGCCGGGAATGCCGGGAAAAGCTCCCATCCCGAACCATAGAGCAATGATAAGAGCAATTTTATCTGAGAAATTTGAAGACTTAAAGATTTTTTTTAGTCCTAAATCACCTTGTCTATGTATAGGCATCTTAAGGGCACACGATATAATATAAATCTAATACTAAGATTATGCTCGAAAATAGCAGTTGTTTTTAGTTACATATTGTTAAAATTTAAAAATCTTTGCAGGGATCTTGGGACATGTCTAAATGGATTTACAACAGATACGACAAAAGTAATTTCAAAGGGATTCAATCTATTAGCAATAATTGTGTTGCTCAGCACGCGGCCTAGGCAGACACTTTTACCGCATAATAAAATATTCCCGAAAATAAAAATCTATGAATTTAAGGCATCGCGAACCACCTTTAACATCTGGCTCATATCATAAGGCTTTCTTAAAAACCCCCTTGCTCCCGACCTAAAAATTTCCTTTGTATGTTCATCGTCTGAGTAACCGCTGGTTATAACAATCTTCGCATTTGGGTCTATTTTAATAATTTTCTCTAGGCACTTTTTCCCACCTATGCCAGGCATAATAAGATCCATAATAATCAAATCAATTTCATTTCTTCTCTTACGATAAGTCTTCAGGGCTGCCTCTCCACTTGAGGCGGTGAAAACTTTGTAGCCAAATTTAGTCAGCAGTTCTTTTCCAATCCTCCTAAGGTTTTCCTCGTCATCCACTATCAGGATAGTTTCATTTCCAAAACTTATCTCCATTATCTCTTCTTCGGGTTGAAGTTCGCTTGTTTCCGTTTCCGCAAACGGAAAATAAACCTTGAATGTAGTGCCCTTTTCTTTCTCGCTGTAACACATAATATAACCATCATGGCTTTTAACAATTCCATAAACCATTGCTAAACCAAGGCCTGTTCCTTTGCCTCTTTCCTTTGTAGTGTAGAAAGGCTCAAATATATGTTCAACAGAATCTTTACCTATTCCGCTGCCTGTATCTGAAACAGTTAAGAGAACATAGCTGCCTGGAACAGCCCCCAGGTGTGACTTCATGTACCCCTCGTCAATAGTTACATTGCTTGTATTAAAAATCAATTTTCCACCCTCTGGCATAGCATCCCTGGCATTTATCGCAAGGTTCATAATAACTTGCTCAATCTGGGTCTTGTCCGCATTAATTATTTTGATATTTTCTCCAAGCTGTAATTCAATGTTAATCATCTTTGGGATAGTTTGCCTGAGCATTTCAACTACCTGCATTAACTCCTGATTTATATCTAAAGGCCTTAGGTTGACTGCTACTTTTCTGCTGAAGATTAAAAGTTGCGAGGTAAGTTTCGAGGCACGAAGAGCAGATTTTTCAATAATCTTTAATCTTGAGTAATCCGGGTTGTCTTTTTCCTTTCCTATCAACAAAATCTGGCTATAGCCAGAGATTGCCTGGAGTATATTGTTAAAATCATGGGCAATTCCACCGGCGAGGGTCCCAATAGCCTCCATTTTTTGGGCATGCAGAAGTTGGGCCTCAAGTTGCTCCTTTTCCTCTTCAGCCCTTTTTTTCTCTGTAATATCCCTGATCACACCTTGGTAACCTGCCACAGTCCCACTATCATCCATTCTTACCGATGCAGTTATTATGCAATCGATATCTTCTCCGTCTTTTTTTACAAGCTTAACGGGAAAGCCCGTAACACTTCCATTTTTTTCGATTTCTTTTTTAAACCGAGAGCGGTCATTGTGATCAGCATAAAAATCTGTTGCATTTATTGTTTTGATCTCATCTTGGCTATAGCCAAAAAGTGTCAAAAAAGATGGATTAGCATCAATAAATTCGCCCCCTTTTTTAGTAATATAAATTGCATCTATGGAGTTTTCAAAAAGGGCTCGGTATTTGTTTTCACTCTCCCTCTTTGCCCTCTCAGCCTTCCTGTATTCAGTAATATTCCTTACAAGTTGAATTACCTGTAAAACATTGCCCGATTTATCTTTAATAGGAACGGCATAGCTATCCCAGTAACTATCCCCCTCTACATCCCTTGATTGGCTATGGTGCATGATGGCATGCTCTGTTTTTCCAGATTCTAAGGCCAATGAAGTAGGACAACCCGGGCATGGCGCATCTCTTCCCACAAATATCTTAAAACACTGATGGCCAACAAGCTTTTCCGCAGGCATGTTGGCCTCAAGGGTAGTGGTTCTGTTTGCCCAAACGATTTGAAAATTCCTGTCCACAAGCCGTATCCTATCAACCGAGCCATCGAGTATTGCCTTTTTCTGCTCCTCGCTTTCAAGGAGGGATTTCTTTATATGTATCTCATCGGTTATGTCACGTGCTAGCTCAATGGCCTGATATAAATCACCATTATAATCATACATGGGAAATGAGGAGACCTCAAAAGTCCTTACCGATCCGCCCTTCGTTGTCAGTGACCTTTCTGTAATAAATGGTTTGCCTGTCTTGAATGTCTGATCTACCGCACATTCATCGCAAAGAGAGTCCAGTCCCTGGTATACCTCATAGCAATGCATTCCCTTGATTTCCTCTTGACTGTGCCCCTTGAGGTCAAGAAGGGCCTTATTTGTTAGCACTACCCGAAAATCCCTATCAACGATATGAATAGGATCTGTAATGCTGTCAAACATTGTGCTCAATAAGCTCTCGCTCTCCTTTAATGCCCTTTCCGACTGTTTCCGCTCCGTTATGTCCCTTATCCAGACCTGAACCCCTGGCTCATGGTTGAATCTAATTGCCTTAGCGCTCAGCTCACCAAAAAACCATGACTTGTCCTTACGCTGCAGCTTCACCTCATATTGAGATACAATCTTTTTGCCTAGCATACGGCTGCGAGCCCTCTGTCTTGTCATCCTCTGGTATTCTGGATGATATACAATCCAATGGTTTTTCCCCCATAACTCGCCCTCTTCATATCCAAGCATCTCATCTAAGCGCCTATTTGTAAAGATTATCCTGTCACCTTTCTGGACAAATATACCATCAAATCCTTCATCTACAAGTGATCTATAGAGGTCTTGATAATCCTCACCTTCTCTTTGGCCAACTTTTTTCCCCGTATTATATGGACCATCCTCTAACTCCTTAACTCTCTTGCGTAGCCTTTCCACCTCACCTAATAAAGACTCTTTTGTGTCATCTGGGTTTTTCACGTTTCTGCCTCTGCTTATATGAATATTATTTATGTGGCTTAAAAGAATAATCAACGTATTCTCTATGTTTTCCTTCACAAAAGACAACGTGGAGTTTGTTTTTATTACTGCAAAATCATTAAAGACAGCTGATCCCGCAAATAAGCTTATGCTAATGCCTTCTATCGAAATAGCTTTTAACTGAATGTAGGGATAGTATTTTAGGCGGCAAAAGAAAACGATCTTTATATTTGGCAATCCTTTCTAAAGAGATTCTCAGTCTTCCAAAGGAAACCTCACCTTTTAAAAGCCTTTTTCTTATAGCTCCAATGCTCTCAAGAATATATTCCTGCTTGCTACAAATAAGCATAAGGTCAATTCCTGCCTCAAAGGCGTTTGCTGCACTCTCAGGTACCCCCCCTGGTAAATTTGCAATTGCACCCATCTCTAGGTCATCAGATATAATCAATCCATTAAATCCCATTCGTTCCCTCAATAGTTCTCTCATGATCTTTTTCGAGAGCGTAGCCGGCAAACCTCCATCCAAAGATGGGTAGACTGCATGTGAACTCATTATAGCCGAAACATGAGCCTCTATAGCGCCTGCGAAGGGAAGTAAATGAACGGTCTTCATTTCATCTTGATCTGCTTCAATTATTGGAAGCTCTGAATGCGGGTCCGTGTTGGCCTTGCCAAGACCTGGAAAGTGCTTTGCTACAGATATTATGCCATTTTGCTGAAGTTCGCTGATCACTATTTTTCCCAGGGAAGCCACCATATCAGGGCTTTCGGAAAAGCATCTGCCTTCAAGATGGGGGTCCACGCCTGGCTTCGCAACATCCAAAACCGGGGCCATATCCATATTAAGCCCGACCAAAGACATTTCAACCGCCGTAGTCTTGGCAAAAAACCGTGCTCTTTCCTTTGCCCTGGAATCTTTTCCTATACGTGAATTCCCGGAAAAGAGGGTAAAGGGTTTTGTTAACCTTGCCACCCTGCCGCCCTCTTGATCGATTGCTAAAAATGAAGGGATACCAGCCTGGTCCATTGATAACGTCTGAATGTCCATTGATAGGTGTGCAAGCTGCATTGGGTCCGTAATATTTCTATCGAATAAAATGATACCGCTAAGATGATAGTCTTTTATTAATTGAATTGTGTTATAATCCAACTGAGGTCCGGGCATGCCCCCTATAAATAATTGGCCGATCAGTTTATCCAATTCCAATGTATTTAAAAGAGGATTCATATACAAACACCTATATGCCCTTTACGGATACACAATCTTACGCAGGTTTTGTTGGTGGTTTTACTCAATTAAATCAATGCAAGGACGAAAAAATAATATGTAGAATATAATAAATGGCTTAAATGAACAAGGAAAAATTATGAAGGCAATGATATTGGCAGCTGGCAAGGGCACAAGGTTAGTTCCTTTAACGTATATATGCCCTAAGGTCTTGGTGCCAATCGCTAATATCCCTCTAATTGATAGAACTATAGAATATTTACGCATTTATGGGGTCCGGGAAATAATTATTAACGCATATCATCTTCATGGGAAGATAATAGACTATCTTGAAGCCTTGAATAAAAACTATGGCATTTTAGAAGTTAGAGTCGAAAATGATATCTTGGGCACTGGAGGTGGCATAAAAAACACAGAGGATTTTTGGGGCGAAGAGCCGTTCATCATAATTAATGGGGATATCGTGACTAATATTGATTTAGGGAAGGTATATACATACCATAAAGATAGAAATAATCTCGTAACCATGGTCCTTCACGATTGTCCAAGACATAATAAAATAATAGTCGATAACCTTATGAATATTCTATCAATAGGGCCAAATGTGAGGGTAAAAAATTCCTTGGCATTTACCGGCATCCATGTAATAAACCCTGAGGTGCTTAGATATATCCCGAAACATAAAAAATATGATATCTTAGAATGCTATAAAGGGTTAATAGCCAGAAAGAAAGGTGTCAGGGGTTATATGGCTAGGGGGCATAGATGGGTTGATGTAGGCACTCTAAAAGATTACATAAAGGCCAATTTAAGTTTTTTACCAGCTAATAGAAATTTAATTGCCCCTCATTGTGTGATAGATTCAAATGCCGGCGAACTATATCAAGCTATTGTAGGTAATGGATGCACCATAGAAAAGGGTGCCACAGTGAAAAAATCTATTTTATGGGATAATGTTATAATCAAAGAGGGGGTAAAGGTAATTGACAGTATTATTACCTCTGGTGTTACTGTGAAAAAAGATGCCTATAAGGCCGTCGCAACAAAATAGCTTTGACCAAGCGTTTATCTAAAAATCTGAAAAGCAACCATAAAGAACTTTAGCCTTTACATTATGAACATAGCAGATTTTGTTCAATCTTATGCAGATAATACGATAGGCAATAGAACATTTTATTGGACAAGATTGCCTGCGGATGGCTCAAGAAAGATATTCTACCGCCTTAGAAGCGATAGGGAATCTTATATAATAATGATCAATCCCCCTGTGACTGAAAATGCTGAGAAAGAAAACCTATCTTTTTTAAAAATAGGCAATCACCTCTTTGAAAAAAAAATACCTGTTGCCTGTATTTATAAATATGACCTTGCCAACGGCTGGTTTATTATAGAAGATTTAGGCACAAAAGACCTGCAGACGGCTTTCGCTCATTCACATAATATTATACCCCTTTATAAAAAAATTATTGAACTTTTGATACATATGCAATTTGAGGGTAGAAAAGGGTTCAACCTTACCTGGTGTTATCATACTAAAAAATACGATAGATTTATTATGGAAAGATTTGAATCAGATTATTTTCTTACGTATTTCTTAAAAGGCATACATGGCCTCACCCAAGGTCTAGATGAATTGAAATTCTCCTTTAAACACCTTTCATATAATGCCTCCCGTGCGGATAATAATTTCTTTTTACATAGGGACTTCCAATCAAGAAATCTTATGGTCAAAGATAATAAAATAGGCGTGATAGACTGGCAAGGCGGGCGCTTAGGGCCTCTGCAGTATGATCTTGCCTCCTTATTGATCGATCCCTATGTAATGCTTAAAAATGAAGAGCAAATGGTTCTATATGATTACTATATGACACTGCTTGTAAAGCGTCTTTCGGGCATATCTACTTTATTTTCAAAGCATTATCCTTACATCGCTGTCCAGAGAAACCTCCAAATATTAGGTGCTTTTTCATATTTGAGTAAGGTTCAGGGAAAAAGTAATTTTCTTTCCTATATTTCCCCCTCATTACAATCTCTCGACTTCCTTTTAAGAAAAATAGGTGACCCTCAATTAGATGCATTGAAAAAAATTGTTGAAAGCTTGAATGGTTGAATAGTATATCTACTAAAAATACAATGATAAACGTAACCGTTCACGGGTTCAGCGTTCTGCCCGCCACAAAAACGGCGGATAAAGGTTCAAAGGTTCAATAGCTAAAGACAGAATCCATAAGCCTGAATTTTAAACGTGGGAACTTAGGGTGCTTAATTCCAGGGTGTTGCACGTAACCCGGCCTTACCCGGAAATGTACTTGTTGCCTTCATATATCAATTGCTTAAAGGCCTGTCTGCGTGCATCGCACAGGCAGGCCTGTCTGCAAATGCATAGGCAGGAAGGCAGCCCTGAACCTTTTAACCTGTGAACGCTTACTAATAAACATAAGTTAATCAGCGATAAGACATGGAGAATACCAATGAAAAGAAAGACCTTATTCGAACCAGGCGATCTAGTCAAGAGCTTTACGGGCCAATATGGTTTAGTTGTCTCAACAAAGACATTGGGCGAGATAAAAGATAAAGTCAAACAGGGAAGAAGGCCAGGCCATTTTTTTGCTGCAGGTTGTGCCGACAATATCGACTATCTTCTGCAGGTACCTGTTTTTTTTGATGACGGAACATATGATATTATGAAGCCAGTAAATATCAGAAAATCCATTGAAGACACTGAAAATAATAAATCGAGACTGGAAAAGATGCTCGAAATGATGTAAGGACAAATAAAATGTACTTTGGGGAGGGCATTGGGATATACATGTAATACATTTGTATCCTCTATGAAGACGAAAGGTAGCAAAAATTTGAGGACGTTAATCAAGGTATGAAAAATTACTAAGGCTTAAGGCCCAACACGTTTAATGTGTGAGGTTTTTCATTATAGCCTTAAAAACTCTATTATATTTTGTATCACAGGTAATAATTATGGATTTTGAGAGGTCTTATATTGCCATGCAATCTTTCGATTTATTGTCTTTTAAGAATTGCAAAAGAGATTTCGTTGCAGGAGAATGAAACCTCTGTCGCCTATAAATGACAAAGAATTCTCTTATAAATTCTGTACCCTTGATGGTAATTTTTTTAAGCGATCCTGCCTTGATTTCATTTTCTATTGACCGTTCAGAAATTAATGATACGCCTGCGCCACTTTCAATAGCCTTTTTAACAGCAGATGTACTACCCAGCATCATTACTATGCTAAGATCTCCTTCTTTTATGCCCATCTCTTGCAACTTAAGCCTTATAGTCGACCTTGTTCCAGATCCCCCTTCACGCAATACATATGGTACATTCTTTAATTCCTCTATCGTTATAACATCATGTTTAAACCAGCTATCTTTTGCGGGACAAACCAGCACGATTCTATCAGTGGTAAAATTCTCATACACCAATCTGCTACCTTCTTTTTCCTTTGTGCCAACAACCCCTATCTCTACTTCATCGTCCAATACCTTTTCAACGACATCCTTACTGTCCCCGATAATTAATTTTATATCTATGCCCTTGTGCATCCTTTTAAATTCAGCTAATAATATAGGAAGTATATATTCTCCAGGAATGTTGCTTGCCCCTATAGTTATCTCTCCTTTGATCAGTCCTTTTAGCTGTTCAATAGACTGAATAGCCTCTTCTGATAGATGAAGTATTCTGCGGGCATATTTGTACAACTCTTTGCCGCCTCTGGTGATGGTCACTTCCCTCCCGCTTCGATCCAGAAGAATAGTCCCCAGCTCATCCTCCAATGATTTGATCTGAAAACTAACAGTAGGCTGGCTTAAAAAAACCGCCTCACTGGCCCTTGAAAAACTTTTATGTTCGACAACGGCACAAAAAATTTTTAGCTGATTAAGGTCCATTACTTTAAAAAGGCAGGCCAAAAAGAAACGCACGACCCCGCTTACAATAAATATTTATTGCCAATCCAGTTTATACGTACTCTAATCCTGCTTCTTTTTTTCCTTGAGTGCTGTGATTATCTTTTCAGGCGTTATAGGGAGATCATTGATTCTTACTCCTATAGCATCATAAATAGCATTAGCAATAGCTGGCGCCGTAGGGACAAGCCCAGGCTCACCAATGCCTTTTGCCCCAAATGGGCCATCTCTTTCATCCGTTTCTATTATAATCGGCTCTACCGGTATTACATCTTTTGCGGTAAGCATTTTATAATCACGGAAGTTAGGATTCATAACCCTTCCATTTTCCACCAGCATTTCTTCTGTTAAGGCATAGCCCACACCGATATACGCCGCACCATATATTTGCCCCTTTACGAGTGTTGGATTTATTGCCTTCCCCACATCATGGGCAGCAAAAAGATTAACGATATTAACCTTTCCTGTCTCCTCATCAACTTCAACCTCCGCTCCAGTCGTGCCGAACGCATAGGTAAGCGAGAGGTTTCCCTTCATTTCTCTATCAAGCATCTCAGTGGGTGGATCATAGAATGCCTCGGCTACTACTACCTTGCTTTCCCCTATACCTACATGCAAGCCGCTTCTCAGGATATCGCTAACCTCGAATCTGAAGTATTTATGATCAGGTGCAGCCTTTGGAAAAACCATTCGATTCTTTATATCCAGCTTCTCAGGGTCGGATATCATGTTGTAGTCAAGCTCAGGCTCAACGAAATTTGGGTTCTTTTTCTGTTCACGCCTTACGTTATTTTTTATGAGCCTCGGCATTTTTTCCACAGCAATCTGTAGAATTTGCCTCTTAGCACTCTCGCAGGCCCTTATCGCAGCATTTCCGGCCATGAATGTGTGACGGCTTGCATGTGTCCCTGCATCCCATAGGCATAATCCGGTATCCCCAAAGGTGAGGGAAATATCTTCAGGTCTAAACCCTAAAGATTCGGCAATGATTTGGGAAATAACAGTCGGAGAACCCTGGCCTTGATCGGTCCCGCTCTCCAATACGTCTACATGGCCGTTCTGATCTACCTTGATCATGATGCCGTGGCCATCAGACAGATATACCCTTGCACCACCGGCAACATGGATAAGAGATGCCATTCCAAGGCCCCTTTTTCTCTTTTTTGACTTCTTGTTATCCCAATCAAGGCTTTTTTTAACAGAGTTTATGCATTCTTCAAGGCCACATGATGTTATCTTAAGCCTCATAGGTGTTAAATCCCCTGATTTATTAGAATTTATCAGCCTCAGTTCAGCTGGGTCAATGCCTGCCTTTTCTGCAAGCCTATCCATAGAAACCTCCACAGCAAAAGTAGCCTGTGGGTTCCCATAGCCTCTCATGGCCTGGCAGTATATATTGTTAGTATATACACAGGTAGCCTCAAAGGATACATGAGGCACACGATAAAGAGATGACATGGGCATCATCATAACAGAGGGGGTAGTAACACCCCAAGAGGTATAGGCCCCATTATCTAAAAGTGCCTCGCATTTTCGAAAGGTAAGCCTTCCATCCTTATCACAGCCCTGTTCTATTGTAAATCTTGCAGGCTGTCTCGGTGGCAATGCCCGGAATTCTTCCTCCCTGCTAAAGAGGATTTTCACCGGCTTTTTGGTTTTTAGGGCAAGCTGGATACTTATAAATTCATATATATCTGTATCAAGTTTAGTTCCGAAACTGCCTCCTACAGTAACATTAACAACCCTCACATTCCTCCCTTTAAGGCCAATAGCGGCAAGATATTCAGTGATCCTCTGCTTGTCCAGAAACGGAACATTTGTCTGGTTATAAAGGGTCAGGTTGTTGTTCATATCAAACTCGGCCACACAGCCACTTGTACCCATGCAGCACTGATTAACCCATGTCGTAGTCAGGCTGTCTTTCACCACATAAGCCGAGTCTTTTCTTCCCTGCTCAATATCTCCAGCCTTAAATTTCCATGGAAGCGGAATGATATTGCTTGTTACAGGCTTGCCCCTTGCATCTACCTCATGGATAAGGATTGCCCCCTCCTTCATGGCCTCAGCCGGATCAAAAACCGCCGGCAGTTCCTCATATTCCACATCGATCAAATCTAATGCCTCTTCTGCTATTCCTTCACTGATCGCAGCAACGGCTGCAACCTCATCTCTAAACTGGCGAACAATCCCTTTTTTAAGCACTGTTTGATCCTTCAAAAAGCCAACTCTCACGTCAGGAATATTGTACCCGCTTAAAACGGCCCTTACCCCAGGAAGTTTTTCTGCCTTGGATATGTCTACGCTTTTAATTTTTGCATGGGCATATGTGCTGTAAAGAATCTTTCCGTAAAGCATTCCCGGTCTTTTTAGATCATTGATATAGATCGCCCTGCCAGTTACCTTGTCAACCTCAATGGTCCTTGGGATATTTTTTCCTACATACAGAAGATCGGACATAACTTCCTCCTATGAAAATCATTTTTTTTCTTTGATCATTTCCGCAGCCTTCTCAATAGAATCAACAATCTGAACGTAACCTGTGCAGCGACAGAAATTTCCAGCTATGCTTGTTCGGATTTGATCTTTTGTCGGTTCAGGGTTTTTATCAAGTAGCGCCTTTGCAGACATAATCATCCCGGATGTACAAAACCCACATTGAACACCGTTGTTTTCAAGAAAGGCCTTTTGAAGCGGATGAAGTGCTCCTTTCTTATCAGCCACCCCCTCAATAGTTATAACCGACTTACCCTCTACTTCAAGAATTGGATAAATACACGAGCTTACGGCATTTCCATCTATTATGACTGTGCATGCACCGCATTCACCTACTCCGCATCCCTCCTTTGTGCCGGTCAATTCAAAATAGTCTCTCAAGGTCTTCAAAAGTGTCCAGGTCGCTGGCACTTCAGCTGTTACCAGATCGCCATTTAAAGTAAAAGTAACTGATACATTTTTCATATATGCACCTCCAATTAGCTAACGAGCCCTTTCCATGGCAACGGTTGCCATTCTACGCACAAATAGTGTCACCATATCCTTTCTATACCATGCCTTTCCCCGAATGCTATCTCGTGGCTTGCATTCTTGAGCAGCAATGCTGCCCGCCTCTTTCAGGCTCTCTTCATCAAGCTTTTTGCCCTTGAGGAAGGCTTCCGCCTTCTGGGCCCTTATGGGCGTAGGAGCTAAAACACCAAGGCCTATCCTTGCCTCGGAGCAGGTTTTCATATCATCTTCCAGGCTTATTAAAACACCTACTCCAAGAATAGCCAATTCCATGCCCCCCCTGCGTGTATGTTTCCAATACGCCGCCCCTGTATGCGCAGGAAGTTCGGGAACAAAAAATTCGGATAGGATCTCGCTACTCTTCAGACATGTTTTTCCGGGACCTACGAAGAAATCCTCGAGGGCTATAGTCCTTTCGCCTTCCGGCCCAACGGCCCTAATCTGGGCCCCCAATGTAAGCAAAGGAATAGCACCATCGGCCGATGGAACTGCGTTAACGATATTTCCTCCAATGGTTGCCACATTTCGAATCTGAACAGATCCTATATGTTCCGCGGCATCAATTAAAACAGGGAATTCCGCTCTGATGATTGGAGAAAGCTCCATCATCCTATGGGTGACCATCGCGCCAATTCTTAATTCCCCTTCTTTGTAAGTAATGTGGTCTAAACCCTTAAGTCTTCTTAAGGAAATGAGAGCCTGAGGCCGTATCTTTTTCTGCTTTAGTTTTACCATTACATCGGTACCCCCGGCTATGTAACTTGATTTTTCCCCATAGCTTTCATGAAGGGAGATAGCCTCCTGGACGGAGGTTGGGATTAAATAATCATAATTATTCATTTTTGTTCCCCCTTTAAACAAACGTATCTAATAATTAAACCGGCAATCTTGATATTTCTACCATTTTAATACCCTCATAAGGCTGCTTTATATTCTTGTTGATTCGTTTAGGAAGTCTGAATTTATAAAATCAAGGGCTTTTATCGTAAAATTTCGTGTTTACTGTGCCAGAAACTTAAGTATAAAAAGTTCTTGAAATTAATCTTTAAACCGCTTTATGTTACGTTCCTTTTGTTTGTACTGAACTACACATGTAAAAGCGGCGAGGCTAATAATTATTAGAATCTACCTTGAGTAAAAAATGTGCCTAATCCTATATAATTCCTTTTTCCTTGAATATGCTCAGGTCATCTTCGGCGTAACCTAAGATATCAGAGTATATTTCACCGTTATGCTCCCCAAATCTTGGAGGGAAGGTCAAGGTACTATCAGATTCTTTCAGAAATGGTGTTACAAAGGGTGGAGGTGGAAGCGTAAGCTCCAGCCCTGATTTAGGGTCCTTTGATTTAAGAAGCCTTCTTTTTATGAGAGGATCTTGCAATACCGCAGGAACATCATTTATCTTACTGACAGGCAGCCCGATTTGGTTAAAGAGTTCTATAAGTTCCTCTGAGGTAACGGTTGATAATATTTCACTTATGGCCATATTTAGATTTTCCACATCGTTTATCTTGCCCTCATTTTTTTCATATCCGGGCTTATCCAGTGATTTAAAAAGGGGGAGGCTTACCATTGCCTTCCATTGCCGGTCATTTCCTACTGCCATATATACATAACCGTTTTTTGTCTTGAACACCGATACAGGGGCAAAAAATTGGTGGGTATTTCCGTGTCTTGTTATCTTTTGATTAAAAGTTGCAGTTAATGTTATTGGCACCGTGAGCCATGATGCAGACGATTCAAGCATAGACATGTCAATCCTCGAGCCCTGTCCGGTTTTTTCCCTTAATAAAAGGGCCTTCATCAAAAGCCCGTATGCATGCTCACTAGTCCCCATATCAGCTAATGGTATTCCAAGAGACTGAGGGTCGCCATCTTTTTCGCCTGTTAAATCCATCAAACCGGACCTTGCCTCCAGTATTGGCTCATATGCCGCCTCATTGCTATCAGGACCGAAACCGGTAATGCTTAGCCAAATAATATCAGGTTTTATTCCCCTTAAGGTCTCATAATCTATACCAAGCTTTACATAATTTCGTGGTAATTGATTAGTAGCAAAAATATCTACATGTAATTTTGTAATAAGTTCTTTGAGTATATCTTTTCCCTTTTCCTCTGCCAAATTAAGTGTTACTGCCTTTTTCCCTGCATTTATACAAAGGTAATAGGTATTCATCCTCTCTTCCTTAAGGTAGTTTTCCCCTACCATGCGGTTCGGATCCCCATATATTGGATGTTCTAACCGTATAACATTCATTCCATCCTGGGCAAGCCTGTATGTAAGATAGGGGAGGGTTGTGGCCTGCTCGAGTGAAAGAATGGTCATTTTCTTAAATATTTCCATCTCAACCTCCTTTGCTCTAAAGGGTAAAAAATTCATAGGATTAAGATTTTGTATACTGTATACAAATCCTTTGTCAAGGGAAAAATACTGCAGCTAAAATTGAAAAGATTGAGTAAG
>CAYMVB010000328.1:0-7326 GCA_964393665.1 uncultured Desulfobacteraceae bacterium
GGTGATGCGATATGGCTTCCAACTGGTTCAAGTCACGGGCTAAAAAATGATGGAGACAAAGACTGCGTTATACTGGTTGTTGCCTCACCGATTAGCTAGCAGGAAAGTAATCTGCCTTGAACCATAGACGTATATTTTTTATGCAAAACCTCAAATATAGTATTAATGGATTCACGCCATGCTTCTTACAAAGGAAAGAAAAGAAATAGTATGTTTTGGGAAAAAATTAATTGACTCAAGACTTACAACAGGCACTGGAGGTAACCTTAGTATAGTTAACCGAAAAGAAGGGTTGATTGCTATTAGTCCAAGCGGAATAGATTATCTTGAGATGAAAATAGAAGATATAGTTTTGATAGATATCCACGGACAAATAATAGAAGGAAAACGAAAACCTTCGAGCGAATCGAACTTCCATACTATGCTCTACCAAAAACGTGGTGATATAAATGCTATTACACACACCCACTCGGTATATGCTACTACCATAGCATGCCTGAATTGGGAGATACCGGCTGTTCATTATCTCGTTGCTTTTGCAGGAAACAAGATACCTCTGGTGCCTTACGCAACCTTTGGTACAAAGGAGCTGGCGGATAATATTTGCAATACCGTTGAAAACTATAATGCAGCCCTATTAGCAAACCACGGCTTAATAGCAGTTGGGGCAGACCTGGCATCAACCTTCTATATTGCTGAGGAGATTGAATTAGTTGCACAGATATATTATCAAACTCGTTGCATAGGAAAGCCGGTAATACTTTCTGACAAGGAAATGAAGAAGGTAATAAATAAATTCAAGACCTATGGGCAAAAGGGTTAAACAGCGAATTGGCTTAAGCCGGTTTAAATTTTGGCAGGCTCAATTCTTCAGTAATATCTTCCCATACCACCTCAACAGGCATATCACACGTGATCTCTGATGCCTTGCATCCGACGATGTTTGTAAGCAGGTGGGGCCCTTCCTGGAGCTCTACAATGGCTGTAACATAGGGAACTTCACCCCTAAATGCTGGATGAAATGCAACATGATAGACCACAAAGCTATAAACCCTTCCCTTCCCCCGGGATAAAACCAATTCGGTCTCTGATGAATAACATTTTGGGCATATAATTGATGGGGGCCACCTTACATGCCCGCACTCCTTGCATTTTTGAAATCTTAGCTCATGGTCTCTGCACCCATTCCAAAAGACCCTTGTATCACTATTAGGCTTGGGTATGGGTTTCTCGTATCCCATATCAAGAACTCCTTAGTATAACAGTTGAATTGCTCTGAAAGACTCCACCATTATCACTACATAGAATTATCTCCGGCTTCTTCGTATTAGTCATTGGCCCAAGCTGCCGGTCACCACAGCGGCTCATCAACTGCATCACACCCTCTGTTAATGGTGTAAGCCCCATAAAGTAAGCCTCGGATAAAAGCCCGCCAGAGGTATTTACAGGAAGATCTCCCCCCGGGGCTGTCCTTCCATCCTTGAACCAATCATGGCCTTCCCCAGGCCGAAAGAAACCATAATCCTGCAAGGTAAGCTCTACGGTATAAGTAAAACAGTCATATATCTGGCAGGCATCAATATCATCAATAGATATGTCTGCCATAGTAAACGCAATGTTCCCTGCCTCTTTAGCACCGGTAGGCCCTTCCATAAAATTGGACTGATGAACATCCACAGAAGGATTATATTCCCCTATCCCCATGATATAAACAGGCTTTTGCTTTAGGTCTCTGGCCCTTTCTGTGGATGTAACGATATAGGCCCGTCCGCCATCGCTTACAGGGCATGCATCATAAATTCTGAATGGTTCTACCAGCCATTTTGCATTATCATACTCCTCATAGGAAAGAACCTTTTTATTCATCATGGCTATGGGATTAAGATTTGCCCATTTTCTCTGGCTGACAGCTATATCCCTCCATGTCTTGGGGCCTGTGCCAAAGATGTGCATTCCCCTTCTGGCGGCAAGGGCATAATTTGCTACAAGGCCAAACTCACCAAAGACCGCATTATCCCCTTCAGGCTCTCCGTGAGTAGCCTCCTTAAGAAAAGTTCTTCTCCCAGAAAAGGCATTGTCGCCATAGGCGATTAATACATAGTTACAAAAGCCAGCCTCAAGAAGACCTAATGCATTTATAAGGTGCCCCCTTGCACAGTTTGCCTCCTGCCCCACTATATGAGGCCTTATACCCAATTGTTGGGCAACGAGATAGGGGGTTATTTCCGTATCGTTTGCCAGCGGCTCAAAGTGCCTGTAAATCATGAGGCCATCTATATCCTCTTTGTTCAGGCCTGTATCCATTATAGCGTTAACGCATGCCTCAAGGTAAAAGCTTAAGGCCGTACGATTTGGTACATTGCCCTGCTGCGTGAAGCCAACACCCACTATTGAATATGTATCCCGCAGTTGTTTTAGTTTCATAAAAAGACCGTAAGAGATTTAAAAATTACTACGACAAGCTATCCGTAAACTTAGTCCCAATAGCAAGGTGTCTCCCTTTAATAAATTCGCTTAAGGGCATCCTCTTTTTTCCTGGAACCTGTACCTCTTTTACAATCAATGAGCCATCTATGGTTTCTATCTCCATTCCAGCCTGATTAAACCCCTTTATCATACCCGGCACTGTGGTTGCTTTATTCTCTGCAGGGACAACATCACATTCAAAAAACTTCATCATCTCCCCATTATAGTATGTAAAGGCCCCCGGCCAGGGGTCTAATCCCCTGATCAATCCGCAAAGCTCTTCTGCCTTTCTTGACCAATCTATCATCCCCTGATCCTTTGTTAGTTTTGGGGCATACGTAGCAAGTGAATTATCTTGTTCCATCTCTTTTACCGTCCCGTTTGAAAGCCCTTGCAGGGTCTTTATAAGTAAATCAGGTGCCAAAGAGGCAAGCCTGTAATACAATCGGCCAGCAGTTTCACCCTTATATATATCAACCTCCTGCTTCAAAAAGATTGGGCCTGTATCAAGGCCTTCGTCCATATGCATTGTTGTAAGGCCTGTCCGTTTTTCATTCTTTATAATGGCCCATTGTATAGGCGCAGACCCCCTATACTTTGGCAAAAGGGATCCGTGAATATTTATACCGCCCCATTTAGGCAGGCTAAGAACACGTTTAGGAATTATCTGCCCAAAGGCTATAACGACAAGGATGTCTGGTTTTAATAAAGAAAGCTGGTTTAAAAATGCATTACTCAGCCTCTGCGGCTGAAGTATGTGAAGTCCATTTTTCTCTGCAATAACTTTGACAGGCGAGGCTGTTAAACGCCTCCCCCTGCCCTTGGGTCTATCTGGTTGTGTAACAACAGATAGGATATCATATCCCTCTCGAATAAGCGCCTCCAGGGTAGGAACAGCAAAGTCAGGGGTCCCCAAAAAGACTATTTTAGGTTTTGATGGCAGTTCAAAAAGGCAGGGTTGATCATCCATTTTTATCTTTTTTAATTAAGTTGTTAATCTTTTTTTTATACATATTCCTCTTTAGGATGCTAACATGATCGAGTATTAAAACCCCATCAAGATGATCAATTTCATGCTGTATACAAATGGCGGTTAGGTCCTCTGCATCAATATCAATCATATTTCCATCCCTATTCAGCCCTTGCACCGTAATATATTTTTTACGGTTTATTTTTCCATTAAAATACGGCACGCTAAGACATCCCTCTTCATAAACAATCTTGTCCTCTGCTGACAAAATCACAGGATTAATCAAGACATTGAGATCTCTTTGTTTTTCTCTGTAATTTATATCAAATATAATAATTCGCTTCGGTATTCCAACTTGATTTGCCGCCAGACCAATGCCGGAATTGCTATACATTAAATCTGCCATCCTATCAATAATGTCCTGAATCTCAGAGTCAATATATTCAACTGGCTCGGCAATTTCCTTTAAAACCGAATCCGGGTAAACAACGATATCCATAAAAAATACCTCAATCTATGAATAAAAATTATTCAAACTCTCATAAATTGGTAATGGGTTTGTTATAAATAACAAACCCAGGCAATCACATAAACAATGTAACTATTTCAGATTTAAAAATCAAGTAAATGCCCAGAAATGACTAAGCAATCTTAAACAACATCTAATTTATAAATAAAAAATTTCATTAACGGTTATATTACGCTTTTTATTTATCCATTCAGCATATCAATGAATTGATTTTGAACGTTGTATCTTGACAAATATAGACCCCGAAATTATTCTGATAACTATTCTAAATTCCCAGACCTTTAAGCTTACGCCATTAAAAAAATGTTTTGATAAAAATAACGAGAGAATAGACCATTAATCTATCTCTTTTGCCTTAAATACTATAATTACAATTCCTTCATTACATTTTTACTATTGTTCTGATTCTGTAATATACTTCAAAGAAGGTATTTTATCTTAAAGGAGACAGGCAAAATCGAATACGGCGAATTACTAAAAAATGGCGCCCATGAATTTGGGGTTGAGCTTTCAGATAAACAGATATTGCTCTGCTCGATCTTTATGGAGGAGCTTTGGTCATGGAATAGGGTTGTAAACCTTTCTGGCATAACCGAAAAAAGAGAAATGGTGATAAAACTCCTGCTTGAATCCTTGGTGGCCCTGCCTTATCTTCCTGCAAGAGGGACACTTCTTGATATTGGCTCAGGCGCTGGTTTACCCGGCTTAATCATTAAGATAGCACGGCCGGAATTTCATGTCCACCTCCTTGAATCAAGGGCAAAAAAAGTCAGTTTTTTAAAGAATACCATTAGAACGCTCAATCTCAAGGGAATTGATGCATATCAAGGCCGTGCAGAAAAATATAATGAGCTGCCAGGCTTACTCCCCTCTTACAATATTGTAACTGTCCGCGCGGTTGCATCCGTAAAAAAAACGATTACAATCTGCTCTCCGCATCTTGCACCAGGCAGCCTTTTGGTCACATTTAAGGGGCCAATGATTGAAAAAGAAATAGAAGAGTCAAGGGATTTAATGGCAAAATTGCTACTTTCCGAAAAACACAAGGTCAGGTATAAACTTCCAGGGAATACTATTACAAGATACCTCCTTATACTTAAAAAAGACATTATATCATAAGGAGATGTGATTATGGCTACAGTTGTTACAAGGGAATTTGAGGTAGAAACATCGGGTTTCAATGACACCCACAATATAACCCCTATTGTTGCAAAGTTTGTTCATGAGCTATCCTTTTCAGAAGGCTCAGTTACTATCTTTGTCCCCGGTTCAACAGCTGGTCTTACTACCATAGAGTTTGAAAGCGGTGTAATTGAAGATCTAAAAAATGCATTTGAAAGACTCATCCCCCAGACTATAGAATACAAGCATAATTTAAGATGGGGGGATGGAAATGGCTTCTCTCATGTTAGATCCGCCATCTGCAAGACCTCACTAACCGTTCCATTTATTGATGGTAAACTTCTTACAGGGACATGGCAACAAATAGTACTAATAGATTTTGACAACAGAGGAAGGCAAAGAAGGCTGGTTTTTCAAGCGATGGGATAGTTAAAAAGCTTTACTTGAGCCTATAAGTTATAAGTCCGTGGGCCGTATCATAGGGAGAAACACTAATCTGGACCCTATCTCCAATGATTACCTTTATCTTGTTCTTCTTCATTCTTCCAGAGAGTACGCCTTTTATTTTCAGTCCCTCATCACAAGCAACCTCCATTGTGCCTCCGCCCAGCATCTTTGTCACCACTCCTTCTAAACGTATCAAATCGTCTCTACTCAATTAAATTCGTCCTTTCCTAAATTACAGGGTTTTTATAATGCGCTGATTTATTTTTTATCACAATAAATGTTCTATGTCAATATGGCTATGCTCTTCGCATAGACTCTTTTAAAATAAATCGAACGGCTGAATGAAAACACACAAATCGATGAAGATAGAAAAAAGGTGCTTTTCCTTTAATCAAGAATTTTTTCAAAAACCTAAAAAAAGGAGAAACACCTTAGTATCCTTTTATCATATCTAAAATATTTTTTCAAGAAAATTTCTATTTACTATCAAAATCCTATCTTTCCATGAAATTTTATTTAAAAAAATTATACACACTTGCTAAAATGAAAAAAATCAATAGTATTGATTAGGCAAGGTTTGATTGTTTATTGAATATACGGCCATTAATATTCAGGTTTCAGCCATATGAATGCATGGAAATATCTACCAATTCTATTTCTTACCATAGGGCTATCTTATTGTGGTAGCCCTGTTCATTTCGATGAATCCAAGTGGCGAAGGGATGTGGAAAAACAAAGTATTGAAAAACTCTATGCCCCACATTTTAAAAATGGCAGGTACTTCAACCCTTGGATGCCATCAGAAAATGGGAGGTTTTGGAAGTTTCTTAAATGGAGATTATCAGGAAAGGGTCACTATACAGATGAAGAAATGACATTTAAACCAGATATAGACCCTAACTTATCGAATCGAATAAAAGCCCTTTCCAATGTGGACTTTATAAGCTGGATCGGGCACAATACCTTCCTTATACGCATACAGGGTGAATATTGGCTTACAGACCCAATATTTTCGAAAAGAGCCTTTATTCCCAAAAGGGTGACCCCTCCGGCTATTACTTCTGACGAGCTCAAGGAAATTACAGACAGGGTACATGTTATTATATCCCATAACCATTATGACCACTTGGACGCAAAAACTATCCGCTCTTTGCCCGAAAAATCGCATATATTTGTACCTAAAGGACTCAAGGGGTATATTTCCTCTATTAAAAGCTTCGATATAGAAGAACTTGACTGGTGGGACGGTATTGATCTTAAAGGGGGCATAAAGCTCGTATGCCTGCCGGCCCAACACTGGTCCAGACGTATTGGTCAGCCCGTCAATTCCACTCTTTGGGCAAGTTTTATGCTAGTAAGCCCTAGGGCAAACATCTATTTTGGAGGAGATTCCGGATATTTTGCTGGCTACAAAGAAATAGGAAGACAATTCAGCGATATAACCTATGCGCTCATACCGCTTACTGCTTATCACCCAAGGTGGTTCATGCATTATGCCCATATGAATGCAAAAGAGTCAATTGACGCCTTTAGAGAGCTGGGGGCAAGGTATTTCATCCCTACCCAATGGGGTACCTTCAACCTCGGAGGAAACCCACCTGGCTATCCTGCCCTTGATCTTAAGAGGTTAATAAAAGAGATGAATCTTGATGCTTCAAAGTTTCTAATCATGGATATAGGAGAAATCAGAATAATTAATTCACACAACCAGCTTGACACAAAGTTTTCAATTACCCCTGGAAGGCCACAGATTCACATAGATGAACACAGATAAGTTTAAATATAAAGAAAA
>CAYMVB010000329.1:0-6102 GCA_964393665.1 uncultured Desulfobacteraceae bacterium
ATCTTTTTCCCCTCCCTTGATGGGAGGGGAGTAAGGGGAGGGTGTAAATGAGGCGGCTACTATACCCTCTCATTGTGAGAAAGGGCCACTTACTCTATACGGCTTCCCCCACAAACAGGCATAGGCTAAAGATAGAAGCGTTACGAAATAGATGCAGTTTGCCGGCATTTGCAGGTTAAAGTCAAAAAAGCTATGGAATGCCATAGAGATTAGCCCACTCAAGGCGCCTGCTGCAGCAAAAAAACGCAAGGGATCATCATAAAGACTCAACCTGAGCAGCCTCCTGATACCTGACCATAGAAAGATTATAAACCCTCCTGTAAGTGAGATAAACCCAGGCAAACCTGCTTCAATCAATAATTGCAGGTAGTCATTATGCGCATGAGCGTGTACCATATTCTCTGTCAGGTTTGAGGCTGCATAAGCGGGCAAAATACGATAAAAATTGCCAAGGCCGGTGCCAAGGGGATGATCTTTGGCGATTGCCAGGCCATCCTGCCATAACCCAACCCTCGAAATGCCCTCACCAAGCTCTAAAAATCTCTTTACAATGGGGCCAAACCCAATTCTGAATCCATAGATTAAAAAGAGCATAACAACTACCCCTACAATCATTGAAAAAACGACTGGCAAACCTCTATTTGCAGAGCGTAGAATAAGGATAAAGGCTATAAGTCCAACAGCGGCCCCTGCAATACCGGCCCTGGACCTGGAGAAGACCAATGCAAGCACCATAAGCACAACTAAAATGGCAATAAAAAGCTGCCTGAAAGCTCTATCAGAAGAAGGCATGTCCTTAAAAACCTTTTTATGGTCATATACATCATGATTTGACATTTCCTCCCAGTTTCCATATGTCATTGTATAAGCAAGGCCTAAGGGCCAAACCATTTCCAGGAAACCGGCAAAATGATTTCTGCAAACAAAGGATCCTCTGGCGCATTCGGAATAACCATAGTCAACCCCGAAAACTCCAACTGACGGAATAAGGGCCTGAATAAGGCCATATATGGCCTCAATTACGCCAACTACAAATATGATAAAAAGAAGCCTTTTTAGGTTTCTATGGGAGGTGAGAAATCTCTCAAGCATAAAAAAATACAATGCAAGGCTCAACAGAAAAACCCACCAGGAAAGAGAATTCATCGTTGAATAACTTACAGGCTGCCATGATAGATTTATCCCCGTAAGCAGGGAAGATTTTTGAAGTAACTCGTGCCTGTATGGGCTTAAGGCCTTAAGTATTTCAGGAGGGAGGGGCATGCATTGAAAAAGGGTGTAAAAAAAGAAGAAGCCAGCAGTAGCAAAAAAGATTTTGTGTCTTGTGAGATTAAATGAGATTCCACCAGACCACATAAGATAGATAAAGCCAGCAAATATAACAGCTACATATAATGACCAGACCCATGGTTGAACCGCGGCAAAGACAAACGGCACCGTCCCCGTTACTATGACAATTACTATGTATAACATGGAGATATTCAGTGAATGAATGAAATGTTTATAACAGTTATTGAGTTAGCCACCTTGCCTGACCCTCGTTTAGAGAATCTTCTGTAGTCTTGCATATTTGAGATGGATTTGCTTCATTTGCCTCTAAAGAGAGGTAAAGATGATTTGTCATGACCTAACAACAGTGAAGCTTATAATTGAAAATAGCCTCATGTTTTTCAAAATCCTTTGCAACCCTTTTTCAGTCACGGTGCCCATAAGGAATCTATAATATGTTCTTAATGTTTACCCGTAATGCATGTTTTACAAAATCATTCTTAGTTTTAAGCTATGCTGTACCTCCCATCGGCCTTCCCTAACAGGAAAGAAAGGTTATATCAAGAGAAGTGCAGTAAATGCAAGTTTGACCCTGCCAATAAACTCTCTAAAGCGAGCGCATTAAAGACCCTCTTTAAATAGGAAAGGGTTTGCCCTCATTATCAATAGAAAGCTGAGATGCCTCTAATATCTTCACAACCCTAAGCCCATTATTTCCGTCTGTATTCGGTCTTATGTTTTCTTCGATGCATTTAATAAAGTGCAGTAGTTCAACCTTTAGAGGCTCGATGTTATCAACCTTGGGAATGGAAATATCGCCATATCGGTAAGAATATTGAAAATCACCGAAATTATCATAATGCATAGGAGCTTCGACACCTTTATCAAATATCCATATCTTGTTATTTGGCTCAATATCATCATAAACTAGCATTTTTTTGGACCCTACGATTGTCACCTTCCGAATTTTATTAGGGCAAAGCCAAGAAGTCTGTATGTATGCAACAATGTTATTGTTAAAAACCATGGATAATGTAGCAACATCCTGGATGCGTGGATTGATATGAGGTGCCCCAATTGCAGATATATACTTAGGCTCTTGATCCAAAAAAAGGAGAATCATTGATATATCATGCGGTGCAAGGTCCCAAACAACATTGATGTCCTTTTGAAATAACCCTAAGTTCAACCTTTGCGAATTTATATAATATATGTCACCAAGATCTCCAGAAGCAATTAGATCCTTAATTTTGAGGACAGCTGGATTATATTCGAAGGTATGCCCTACCATTAACTGCAAGTTCTGTTTCTCTGCAAGCTCTAACATAGCCAGAGCGTCTGCTACAGAGGAAGCCATCGGTTTTTCTACAAATACGTGCTTCCCCTCCTTCATTGCTTCAATAGCGAGCTTCCTATGTGTAAAAACAGGCGTTGCAATTGCTACAGCATCAATTTCCGGATTATTAATAACGTCATTGTAGTTAGTTGTGACCTTAAGGCTAGGGTACAAAGATGCCATATGATTTAAACGCTCCTGAGCAAGGTCAGCAGCAATTAATAGATCGCAAGTGGAAATTTGAGAAAAATTTCTGATTAAATTTGGGCCCCAGTAACCACAGCCAATTACTCCTATCTTAACCATAAAACTTCCTTTCTTTAACTTTATTCCTTTGAAATAAATAAAGTTACACATCTATAAAAAGAGAGTAATAAAATTAATACCTTCCTCCTCATAATTCTAAGAAAAGAACATTCAATAACAAATATGCTTTTTTTTAGTACGCCTTATCAAAAAGAATAACAAAGGGGGTTTTGAAGATAATGAAAAGATCTTTTATAAAACTCCAGTTCTGCAAATATAGAATATCGAGCCGGACCATTTCATCAAAGCCAAGGCGATTCCGGCCTGATACCTGCCAGAGGCCTGTGATACCAGGAAGACAATCAAATCTAGCTCTGTGCCACACTTCATATTGTTCAAGCTCATATCTGAGACAAGGTCTTGGACCTACCAAGCTCATATCGCCTAAAAGGATATTTATTATTTGAGGTAGCTCGTCAATAGAGTATTTTCTAATAAATTTTCCGATAAGCGGGATGATACGCGAATCATTAGTAATCTTATGGACAGCGGCATTTCCATCTTTAAATTCAGACTCCTTGGTGTTCTTAATCCATTTCCTGACATATTCTCTATGAACAGTATCATCTGAGTCATGCTTCATAGATCGAAACTTATAGAGTGTAAAGGGCTGTTTTTTATAACCAATACGTTCCTGAGAATATAAAATTGGACCAGGAGAAAGAATTTTGATTAAAACTGCTATGATTAGCATTAAAGGAAATAATACAATGATTAACGCTACAGAAATAACGATGTCAAATATCCTTTTGAAAATATAATTTAAGCCTGTAATATTATTCCCCTTCATTCCTATAATTGGTATGCCCCCCGAAATCTCAACTGATATACCCTGAGTTATGAGCTTGTACATATTAGGGACAAAATAGTATTTGATGTCTTTTTCAGCGCAGATATTTATAATCCTCTTATACACCTCATCTTTGCCATTCGTAAAAGCAATTATAACTTGGTCTATTTTATTACGCTCAATAATTGCATCAAGGTCAGATAACTTTCCCAAACAGGGAACCCCTAATATATTGGAATTTTGTAAGGAGGCAGAATCGTCAACAAGTCCGCATATATTATACTCTGTGCTATAACGAAGGAACTCTTTAATAATTTTATGGCCTATTTCACCGCCACCTATAATCAAAACTTCGCTCCGCCACTTGATAGATCTCAAAAGATTTTGCATTAAAGTGTGGTAGATCGCCCTAGCAGTTATATTCAAAAGAAAAACCAAGACAATAAATGTAAAAGCAGTTATACGGGAGTAAGAGAAATTCCTATAAAAAAAGGAGATCCCAAATAAAAAAAGCGCCCCGGCTGTTATCGCCTTAATCATCTGCACAATTTCCTTCCCTATCAGAATATCCCCTTGATAAAGTCCAAAATATTTAAAGGTTAAAAAAAAGCAAGCTACTGTAAATATGAGTGCGGTAAGATAATCTGCTGATATTCCCGGAAACTGACTTGAATGCCTGAACCAATAGGAAACAATAAACGATAAAATCCAGGTAAAGAGATCAACCAAAAAAAGAAGACTATTATAATGTTTTATAGATCGTGTAATATGCAAAAGTATTCACCTTCTGTTTCTCACATATACAGCAGGATTTCCTTGTACTAAGCTATTATTTGGGACATCTTTAGTGACGACAGCCCCTGCACCAACAAGGGCACCCTGCCCTATAGTGACGCCGCCAAGTATTGTGGCATTGGAGCCAATGGAAGCACCTTTCTGCACCAATGTTGATTGGCAGAACCAATCATTAACATGTTGTAGAGTGCCGTCAGGGTTTGTTGCCTTTGGATCAGGGTCGTTGATAAACATAACGCCGTGACCCACGAAGACTTCATCCTCGATGGTTACCCCTTCGCAGATAAATGTGTGTGACGAAATCTTGCATCGAGAACCAATGCGCGCATTTTTTTGGATTTCGACGAAGGCGCCTATCTGTGTATCGTCTCCAATCTCGCAACCATAAGCATTGACGAAATTATAAATCTTGACGTTACGTCCAAGCTTGACATTATCCGCAATTATATTCAATCCGTTTTTCATCATATCACCGTTTTTTTATCCAAAAAGACTTTATGGTATTAGCAACATAGTGAATCTGCGCTTCATTTAGCTCCGGGTACATGGGGAGTGACAAAATGCGCTTGGACGCCCTTTCGGCCACAGGAAAATCCCCTTTCACATATCCCAGGTGCTTGTAGGCAGGCTGCAGGTGAAGCGGAACGGGGTAATGAAGGCCCGTAGCGATTCCATTCTCATCAAGAAAATTTTGCAACTCGTGGCGCCGCTCGGTCTGGATCACATAGAGATGAAATACATGATCAGCACCGGGCCTGATTTTCGGAGTTTCAATTTCATCAACATCAGCCAGTAATTCATTGTAAAGTGCTGCATTCTGCTGCCGCTTTTTTGTCCACTCTTCCAGATATTTTAGTTTAACTCCGAGCACTGCTCCCTGAATAGCCTCCATTCGGTAATTGTGACCTATAACCTGATGATGGTAGCGTTCTATTTCACCATGCTGACGGATCATGCGTGCCATTTTAAATAGCACCTCATCATTGGTAACCAGCGCGCCAGCCTCACCAAAAGCGCCGAGGTTTTTACCCGGATAGAAGCTGAATGCCCCAAACTTACCAAAATACCCTACCTTCCAACCTTCCCAGGAAGAAAGGTGTGCTTGGCAACAATCTTCTACCACGGCCAGTTTATGCTCATCCGCCAGGGTCATAAGTGCCGTCATGTTTGCCGCTTGCCCGTAAAGATGCACTGGAATAATGCAGTTTATTTGTGATTCCTTGCTAGCAATTTGAGATGTGGGCTGTTCGCTTTGCTTTCCTTCCAGCTCATCTTGAACCTTTGTTACATTTATATTGTAATATTCATCGCAATCAACAAATGCCGGTTGTGCGCCGCAAAGACTGACCGCCTCGGCTGTGGCAATAAAGGTGTTTACAGGCACCGCCACCCGGTCACCAGGCCCAATACCAAGTGCCATTAGAGCAATATGAAGCGCATCGGTGCCAGACGAAACCCCTATGCAATATTTTATTTGCTGAGCCCTGGCGAATTCAGCCTCAAATGCCGAAACGTATTTCCCGCTTATAAATGCGGTATTTTCAAGAATATCATCAAGCTTTAGACGAATTTCATCGATGATAGCTGGGTACTGGGCTTTCAGATC
>CAYMVB010000330.1:0-8691 GCA_964393665.1 uncultured Desulfobacteraceae bacterium
GGTTAACACCTGCAACAACCGAATCATTCCCATATCGATATCGTAACTCCATTGTAAGTTCTGAACCAATTTGTCCAGCTGCACCAGTAACTAAAATCCGCTTCATTTTTTGCCTCTCTTTTTTGGAAAATTTTTCATTCAATAACGTATCCTATGTAAAAACCATGAAGTCAAAAGGTCAAGCAAAACTGACTAGTTATTTAAAAAGACGTGCTTTATTTAACGTATTCAAGCAACACTGTTCCTTCATTTTTCATCGAACTAATCTATAAATCTATATTAATTAATCTTGATAACGAAGAATTTAAAAGTGTCTGGACCTACATTTATCGCAAGCCCTTAACCATTTGGTAATTGGCACAGCAGCCAAAAGGATAATGCTGCATAAAATACATTTAGATGCGACATAATAGTAATTATTCCTTCCAATCATCAAAAAATAGGAAACCCCCGAGTGTTATTAGATGATCATGTCTTTCCAGATTTAACGCGGAATAATACTATTATCAAGTTTTATAAGGCGAGGTCAATCTCTGTTGTGAATAATTTTTTCTCCGGCTTTTTTGATTTTTATGTCCGCCCATGCATTTCAAAATCAGCCCCTTCATATTTTTTTTGACTAAAATGTTCCCGGTAACCTATTATTGTGAAGGTAATGACGTTTAGTACCCTATTATTAACCAATATCCGGATCACTGAAAATTTTTACATTGCCCTACTGGAATATGCTGTGATAAACATAAAACATCTGGTACATGGAAACTATGCGATCTTTGGTGTTTGATACATGTAATGTAGGCACGTGTGTATGATATAACCTGATTGTTTCTATGTAATAACTGCATCGTGGCGTACAACATTTAAATCATGAGTTATTTCATGGAAGATACAATAAAAGTGGATATTGCCCAAATATCTCCCTGGCCTGGAGATATTAGCCATAATTTAAAGACTGTAATGGAATATATGGAAAGGACCAGTGCAGGTGAATCCAAACTCGTTATATTTCCTGAAATGTATATTTCAGGTTATTCTATAATAGGCTCTTACAGCAAGGAAGATTTCCTCAAAACTTCCGTTACTATTGATGACTTGTCGGTAACAAAGTTAATCAAATTTTGCTCAAAACTGGATAAATATATTATCTTAGGCTTACCCCTTAGGGATAAATCAAGTGACATACTATATAATGCTGCGCTTTTTATCGGTCCAAAAGGCATAATAGGCATCCATAGAAAGATCACATTGCCAGATGGTAATTACCGTGGACAGAAATTTTGTGAAGGAAAATACTTTACGGCTGGAAGTGAATTATCTATTTTTAAAACACCAATTGGTAATTTCGGCATCCTTATATGCTATGAGTTATTTATGCCTGAAATTCCAAGGTCTTTGGCAGTTCAAGGAGCTGATTATTTGGTCTGTCTGGCAGCAGGCCCCGCGTCGCAAAAGAAGGCCTTTGATATGTTTCTGCCGGTAAGGGCCATAGAAAACACCGCCTATCTAATTTTTTGCAATCTTCCAGGGGAGGGCGACATGGATTTTTTTGGCGGTTCGAGAATTTTACTGCCGAATGGGAGAATACTCGCTCAAGCGGCAATAGGAGGTGAAGATAGTCTCAGGGCCGAAGTCAGTCGTTCAGAGGTAAAAAATGCAAGGCTTTCTTACCCAAATCTAAAGGATAGAAAGGCGCTGGATTTACTTACTGCGTAAGAGCGCAGGAAAAACGTTAGTTTTCTCCTTAACGTACGTAGATTTATGGTATCTTAATTATATAAAATTTTTGAGGTATAATCTTTAGAACTTTAGAAAGGCCTTAGAGTAAAATGATAATAAGATTTTTTGCAAATTCATTATCCGTTGATTAACTGAATAATTGCATTTTGGTCAGGGTAAAAGTCTATAACATTAAGGCACCCATAATTCTGTTCAATATTGAAAAGCCTTGAAAATTCAATACCAAGGAGATAGCAGAGAATAATCCTATTTACACCGCCATGGGCAATTATGAGAATATCCTTCCCGTGGTTGTTGTTAATAATTGAATCAAAGCATTTTATGATTCTCTTGGAAAAATCATGGATTGTTTCTCCACCCTTTATCTTATAATTAATAATATCGGAGTGTCTTTTTTTTATCTCTTCGGGAAATCGCTCTTTAACCTCTGAAAGGCTGAGACCCTCCCATGTACCGAAGTTAAGTTCCCTTAACTCAGTGAGTTTGGAGATCCTCGCATTATGGTCTCTGGCTACTATTTGGGCTCCGCGATAACAACGTTGAAGGTCGCTTGAATAAATAGCAGCTATAGTGTTTAATCTGAGCCTCTCAGACAGGCGCTCCATTTGCATTAAACCTATATCTGTGAGAGGATTGTCCGTAAATCCGCAGATAATTCCTTTTTCAAACCCATAAATTTGACCATGCCTGGCTAAATAAAGTCTTATGTCTCTTTCCATGGGATCGAATAGTAATAGGTGAAGCTTATTATGTCAATATGTGATTATTTAAATTCTGGAGTCTAGTGATGGTAAAAGTGGCCTGCCCCCAATGTAATACCATAATAAATATAAATTTTGCCGAGACCAACGGTGATTCACTATGGGTTATGTGCCCAAAGTGTGGTAACAGCTTTAGGTATTTCAGAGCAGACAACGCTTTAAAGGATGCAATAAAAAACGGTATTCCATGGGAAAGTCGTATGGAGATTGGATTTTGGCCTGCTATATTTGATACTATAAAATCTGCTGTGTTTTCTCCTAAGAAAATGTATGGTTCTATGTCAATCAAAGGTGGGATGATGGGACCTTTAATATTTGGCTTATTGATAGGCTCTATTGGAAACATGCTTTCCTTTTTCTACGATTTTCTTTTTTCTATGCTTGGATTCGAGGATTCTTTTGGAGGCGCTAAAATATTTTTCAATTCGCCGGTGAGATATGTTTATCTCCTCTTTCTTTCCCCCGCGTTGGTTATGATTGAAATATTTATATCAAGTTTTATTGCACATGTCTTGCTTATCATGGTTAGAGGTAATAAAAATAATTACAGGGCTACCTTTAAAGTATTTGCATATTCTCAGGCTGCCATGATATGGAGCATAGTGCCATTTATAGGCAGCACTATGGGTAAGCTATGGATGGCTGTTATTCAGATTATAGGTCTTAAAATGGTCCATAACATAAGCTATAAAAGGATAATTATTGCATTAATTATACCCTTTGTATTCATAGTGACTGCGTTTTTGCTATTGTTGCTTTTTTTTGGAATTATTATAGCCTAAATTAAATGGAAAACGTCAACTACTATCGGCTAAAGCCGTGGCTTTCTGCGGTCGGGGCAAAAATTTCTGTATTGTTCAACGAATAGTTATTTACAATCAATTTAAACATATGGATGTATCGTTATTCTTTTTTCAACCATAATACTATATAGTTACTAAGGACTTCGATAATTCTGCAAAAAAATAAACAGACTCTTAAGAGATTCCAATAAGCATGACAAAAATCTTTATTGATGCTATCTTTTCATCATTGTATTACTATATCTAAGGTATTTTAAAATTTGCACTACCTTATGAGCATACAATGCATGAAGAACCGAACGGGCTTAAGAAAACAGTTAGACCACATGAATAACGTGTATGTTTTGCCCTAGTTTCCTTACTATCGTAAACCCTTTTTATTAATCAAATATGCCAAATAAAATTGAATACGAAAAAATGTTAAATAAAAACCAGCTATTGGCAGTAACAGCCCCTGATGGGCCCATTTTAGTTATTGCAGGGGCAGGAAGCGGAAAAACAAGAACACTGGTATACAGGGTCGCCTGGTTGGTCGAGCGAGACGTTTCACCAGAGGAAATACTCCTTCTCACCTTTACAAAAAAAACGGCCAGGGAGATGCTTGAAAGGGCATCGGATATAACAAATGGTAAATGTAGATATGTGTCTGGGGGAACATTTCATTCGTTGGCGAGACAAATTTTACGAGAAAAGGCAAAGCATATTGGTTTTTCACCATCTTTTACAATTATGGATAGGTCTGATATGGAGGAGGCAGCCCATGCACTTGCACTTGAATTAGTGGGAAAAAAGAAAAACTTAAGGCTTCCAAAAAGATCTACTATTGCTAACATACTCAGCAAGAGCGCCAACATGGAAAAGCCCTTAAGCGATGTTATGGAGGGAGAATATCCCCAGTTCTTACCTGTGCTATCTGAAATGGAGTGCCTGTTAGAAGCTTATAAAAAATATAAAAGAAAAAATAACCTGATGGATTTTGATGACCTTCTTATTTTTTTAAGACAAATCTTGATAGAAAATGAAGATACCAGGCGAAGTTTAGCAAACAGATACAAATATATAATGGTAGACGAGTATCAAGATACAAATACTATCCAGTCAGACATTATAAGGTATCTCGGCTCTTACCATAACAACATCATGGTAGTGGGTGATGACTCCCAATCAATCTATTCATTCAGGGGGGCAAATTTTAAAAATATGTTTGATTTTCCAACAATTTTTCCAGATGCAAGGATTATAAAATTGGAGGAAAATTACCGGTCTACCCAACCTATTCTTAACATGACTAATGCACTTATGAATCAAGCAAGAGAAAAATATACGAAGTGCCTGTTTACCAGAAAAAAGGGTGATGATCTCCCCATTGTAGTTGATACCGCCACAGAAAGGGATCAGGCAGTATATGTATGCCGAACTATAGAGACTTTATTAGATCAGGGTTGTTCACTAAAGGAAATGGCTGTTCTTTTCAGGGCTGGGTACCATTCATTTGAATTAGAGCTTGAACTTGCACGCCGTGGCATTCCATTTGTCAAGTTTGGGGGGTTTAAGTTTATGGAATCAGCGCATATAAAAGACCTGCTTGCCCACCTGAGGGTGATCCTTAATAAAGATGACATCTTAAGTTGGGGTCGTCTTTTACGTTTGATACATAACATCGGCCCGGGAAAGAGCCAGGCAATAATAGACTGGATGAAAGAGACAGGCGTGTCCCCTGTGAGGGTAAATGAATGGCCCGGAGGATATAAACATAAAGAAGAACTGGATAAGCTTGCCACGCTCTTTGCCTCTCTTTGCCAGCCTGATTTAAGCCCCACAAAGGCAATAGAGCTTGCAATTGCGTATTATTCCCCCTTTTTAGTGGAAAAATTCGATGATTACCCAAGGAGGAAACTAGAGTTGGAGCAATTAATCCCAATGGCTGTGAGGTATAAAAACCTTCGAGCACTCTTAGACGATTTTTCACTTGAACCACCTTCAAGCCCTTCAGATGTCATACCCATAGACAAATCTGACTATCTGACATTGTCCACTGTGCATTCTGCAAAGGGCCTTGAATGGGGGATAGTTTTTATCATATGGCTTGTAGATGGCCGTTTCCCACCTGGCAGATCATTTAGAAATTCCGAAGACATAGAGGAGGAATTAAGGCTTTTATATGTTGCAACTACGAGGGCCAAAGATAAGCTTATCATGGTATATCCATCACAAGAATTTTCATATAGCAACGGAGCATGGAACGATAACTGTCAAGGCGGACTTTCATCGTTCATAAGTGCATTGCCCCATGATGTTATCGATTATCACTCCTCTGCCCCCTTTTTTGGCCACGCTGAAAAACCCCTAAATACAGGGGCTTTTACTAAGACATTACACGAAACCTCTAAAGATCCATCATCACTTAAGCCGGGGGATAAGATAACGCATCCGGCCTTTGGCCCTGGGGTTATAGCTAAATTTTTGGGAGAGGAAAAGGTAGAGGTAATTTTCAGGGACTGGGGAGTTAAATTGCTTCATCTTGGATACACTACCCTGGAAAAAATATAACCAGGAAAATAAGATCAATTTCAAAGTGCCTGGGGCGGGAATCGAACCCGCACAGCCAACAAGGACCGAGGGATTTTAAGACCATTTTATGAATAGTTATACAATCAGGGGAAGGCCTTTTGAATAGGGCTTTCCCCTTTTTTATCAATGATTTGACGCATATCTAAGCTTTTGTTAGAATTTGATTAAATTAGCTTAATTTTAATCGTGGCAGTTACAATATAGTTACAATTTTAGGGGAACAGAAAAGTATAAAGATATGAAGAGAATAAGGTAAAAAATCAATTATTGTCACATTCTGTGCTCATAGATAAGCATTTCAAAGCACTTTAACCCTGGGGGTTTTCTTTACTAAATGTTTGCAGTAAAAAGGGACAAATGAATAATAATCAATGACTGATAGATATTATCATGGGGAATTAAAGCTCGATGGTTTTAATAAGATTTTTTTAATTAAAGAGAAAAAATATTTGACAAATGGTTTATTATTTGTTTAGTTATGAGTAAACACGCATCAAAAAATGAAAAGAATGCATTAATAATATTATACGAGGGAAAATTTTTTACAGTAGAATATGCAATTGATAGTAATGGAGTGTCTTTAAGCAAAAAATTTATAGAATCGTTAGAGATAGGTTATAGGGCTAAAATTATTGCCCTAATAAAACGTTATGCTAACCATGGGCGTATCCAAAGCAGGCAACAATTCAAAAAGTTAGTTGATCACATATGGGAGTTTAAAAAAGATGATGTACGAGTATTGATGTACCATTGTGCGCCCAGCCATATAGCGTTGACAAATGGATTTTTTAAAAAACAACCAAGAACTCCAAGCCAAGAAATTAAAAGAGCCATTAGAATTAAAGAAGAATATGATTCAATAAGAAAGGATTGAGGGTTATTAAAATGAGAACTTTATATGACGAATATATAGAGGATAAAGAATTTGAACGCATAATGGCGCAGGAAGATTTAATTATGGATGCAACTGAAAGTATTCTTGAAATTCTTTATAAAGAGAATCTTAATAGATCCAAGTTAGCTAATATAATGGGAAAAACAAGGGGTTATATTTCGCAGCGCTTAAATGGTAGGCGTAATATTACTTTACGCTCATTGTCTGATATTGCCTACCACCTTGGCTATTACGTAGATATTGTATTTAGAAGAAAAACTGTGCAAGTTGAGCAGATTTCATTAGACCTGGATTGGGACATATCACGAAGAAAAGCCTTTCCAAGCAATAGAATTAATCTGACGGATGATTATCCAGATATTTTGGGAGTTGCCGTGTAGTTATGAAAGCAGTCAAAAAAGATAGCGATTTTAAGACGTCATTGAAAGTTGCAACAAAGACTGATCTTGTTAACATTTATCTAAGCGAATGTAAAGCTTGGCGTAGTATCGATTCTTTAGCTTACGATAAAGTGCAGGCATCAGTTAAATTTCATGGAGAATTGCTTGAAGACCAAAATACTAATTTTTTGGCAAAAGCGACATTATCAACAAAAGGTTTAACAAAAGGTGAACCTGAAGAAAAAGAAATTGTTAGCATAGAATGTGAATATATACTTACTTATTCATTACGCGATAGGAATGGGCTATCCAAAGAGGAAATAGAAAGATTTTGCAATATAAATGCTGTATATAATGTCTGGCCGTATTGGAGAGAATTAATTCAGAACATCTCAAACAGGATGGAAATCCCTACACTTACATTACCACTTTTTAGAATAAGAGAACGTAAGATGAAGGAAAAAAAAACAAAGAAATATGAATAAAGGTTTTAATTTCCATTACTCAGCCCTTCAACCCATCCAATTAGTCTAATCAAAGATTATTTCCTGTCTATTGTCATTAAAAAGCAAAGGCGCAGAATAAAAAAGTTATTCCGATAATATAGGTCTCCGGAACCGAAAGTCATTTATCATGGCGGGCTTCCTCTGGGTCAATTACTACGCTACTTTGTGATGGTTTGAATTGCCTATGAAAATCAAAAGAACATTTTAGGTATAAAAAATTAATAGTGGGTGAATGAACGTTCATTTTAATGGGTTTTAAATCTATATCTGACCGTTTTCGTATTCTTGCCCGCAGGCAGGGAGCGTTCACTTGCACTCGGCTTTATGGTTTCGCAGCGCAATATGGGATTGATGCTTGCAGCGACCGGTGGAGCCCTACCCGACCTCACTTGGCTCTATTTTGCTCTTTCCCAGTCTCCGATCTATCTTTCGCCACAACTGCTTCGATCTATGACAAAACTGATGCTTAGGCGAACATCACTTCCGTACGCAGCGGGACAAGAGATGAAAAGATGATGGCACAATGCGAGGTCTAACGAATTAAGAGTTCAACGAAAAAGTGGAGCTGACCACAAAAACCGAGCCATTTTTATTTTAATTCAAAAGTTTAGGGCTGCTTTTGTGACAGCTCGTTTTTGGCATTCAATTACTGTCACTCACTTTAAGGGATCTTTTTCACTGCTTTTTCTTCTGAATAAAACTGCTGGGTTCAAGATGAATTTAAGAAGTTCGCGCAGTGTCAATTTATTCCATGTTTGAATCGGAATTCAGGAAAGCTGCTCTTGTTCTCAACAAGATATAGCATTTATCTGCACTTCATACGTTGTGATCGGTGGCGGGATATGAACATGTGATCCGCATGTTAATCCCTGAGACATTCTTCTTATCACAGGTTTCCCTTTTTGTGTGATATGACTTGCATATCGAGAGTTTGGGTGCGGATCTTTTTCAGGGCTGGATATCCAGCTTCTTTGACTTAGCATGTATGCACGTTCTGTATCAAGGTCTCCAATCACAAAGCCTATTTTCAGACCAGGT
>CAYMVB010000331.1:0-1637 GCA_964393665.1 uncultured Desulfobacteraceae bacterium
AATTTTCTATCTACATTATCCTTGATCCAATGGGAATCCCACCACTCAATTGGATTGACAGGAATTCCCTGAACGAGAAAGCCGAAATGCAGGTGATCCCCGGTTGCGAGACCAGTTGAACCAGAAAATCCAATTATATCTCCTTTCTCTACGATTTGATCAGTCTTGACATCTATACTGCTTAAATGACCATAAATTGTGCAAAGACCCTGCCCATGATCAATCACAACGGTCTGCCCATAAATACCAAGATCCTGCGCATAGATAACATTTCCAGCATTAGAGGCCTGAACAGGGGACATAGCCAATGAAGCAAGGTCGATGCCTAAATGGAATTCCGTATCTACAAGTTCACCATTATAAAAATATTCTCTCTCATCTCCAAAAGTAGCCATTGTGGCCGCATTTTTCATCCTTATCCATGCGTTATTCCATAACTTTTCCTCAGTCGGATCTTTACATAATTCCCTTAAAAAGGCATGATTTTCTTCTCTTATTTCTTTGTTTAGGAATAAGTATTTTTCAATGTCTTTTGTTTTTTCTCCAAATATATCAGGGCTAAACGGTTCAATTATTTTAGCTAAAAGTTTATCCCGTAACATGATGGTGTCCTTACGGAACCTTCTGTCCCTAATATGATAATAAAAGGTACCTTTTTTTTCATTCCCAGCATTATCCCGGGCCCATAAGTATAGCTTGGAATCATTGCTACGATTAAATGGGAGCGCAAAGTAGCAGAGAAATATTTCTTTTCCATCCTTGGTAAAAGGTGAACCCTTAAAAAATAAATCATTGACAAAGACCCCACTTTCTGAAGTATCTGCAGAGGTTTTATAAACTATTAAACCCGAACCCCCGATATTTATATTATGATGTTTTGAAATAGCCGCTATGGATGGGGGTATGTTATCTAAAATCATTTTGTGCTCTATAATCGATAGATTTCCATCACCCCCCCTTCTCTTTGAAAAATCATGTATCTCAACAGTAAGATATACCTGTCCCTGAACAAGACCAAATTTTTTGGGATCAATAGTAAATGGTTCCTCATAAAAATGGACCCCTTTTTTATTAAAAATTCCTTCATAAGGAAACTTTTTCTCGAATACAGAAATAGATGGCCCATCCTGCCTCAGGCTTACTTTTATATTCCGTAATCCTCTCTTTTTATCCGTCACTTTTATACTGAATTCTGATTCTCCAGTGATATACTCCGGCAATGGGGATAACTCCGCTTTAGGATTCTCCCCCTCGAAAAAAATTACAAAAAAACAGATAAAAAAAGCAACCACCAGAAATAAAATTATGATTATCACGCTTGATTTTTTCATTTTTTCCAATCTAACCCTGTATAAAGTTTGCTTGAATTTAATTACCCTATTTTTGGTCATAGGAATGAGTTTGTCAACATTTTTTCTATCTTTTAACGGTGAACAAATGTGATCAAGAGAGTTAATGCTGGAATTATCAATGGCAGTCATACGCTAAATAATTTATTACCTTTGCATAGTTCGCAAAACTGTCTTATGCCAAAAAATATGCGGCTTCTAATGCGTGAAGGGAGCGGTAAAGCAATGGTGGGGTCTTACAAAGGTTACTATAGATGCCTTTTGGCCTATGTGCATTTTACCCAGCAA
>CAYMVB010000332.1:0-5446 GCA_964393665.1 uncultured Desulfobacteraceae bacterium
CAGCCAAAATAATACATGAGCAAGCCATATGCAAGTATATGCAGTATCTTATCTGAATGGGAGAAAACGGTAGTATCGGGTTGTGATGGAAATAAGGAGAAAAAAATAATAATGCCTGTAAGCAATAAACCAAGGGTAAGCCATAGCCTTAAAAATTTTAGCCCTCTAACCTGCCCGGAGTTTTTCAAAATCTTCAAACCTTTTTAGCGCACAATATAGAAATAGTTCAGCAGCTAACCATAAACTTTATATATACAAAAGCCCTTCCCTCTCTCAGGGGGAAGGGCTATAAACATCTTCTTACTATTTAGCTATTTATATGGATCAGCATCATAGCCAAGTTCTTCCCAATTTAAAACATAAGCATTCGCTCCATGGCAATCATTGCATTTAAACGCCTTACCCTGCTGAATAGAGTGCGTTACATTGAAGCTGAATTTTTTTGTAACAAGGGTAGCATCTTTGTACTTACCTCCCTCATACTTCCGCATTTCTTCAACTGTGACCTCCCCATCCTTATTACTGTCCGCTGCCTTAACCTCCGGAACAATAATAACATCATCCAGGGCAGCCCCGCTACTAACAATAAACCATGAAACCTCAATTTCATTGAATGGGTATATCTTCGATATAAACTCCGTTGCGCCTATCACAGGAAGGTGACCTTTCATTTGTTTTCCATACCACTTATGGGTGGGGATCCAACCAGGCTCTCTGTAAGTGGTCACGGGATTTCCCTCTTCTGTAAATTTATTCCAGTTTTTACTTTTAAGAGCCTTTCCAGGTCTTCGCCCTGTGTGGCATGTCTCACAGGATATTTTCATAACATGTTTGTCCAGGAACACACCGTCATCAACATTCCCATGGGGTTTCTCTTCATGACATGTCGTACACGAAAGGGTCCCCTTCATTGTATCTTCTGTAGTATCAATTGCGCATCCCTTTGCAAACTGATGATCGCTATGTTCATCCGATAACCTTACATGGCAATCCTGGCAGCGCATTCCCATTTCTATATGAATAGAATGCTCCTCATCAAAAACATCACCGCGCTTCTCACAATCCTTGACATGACACTTATTACACTGCGCTATGGTAGGTTTGCCCTTGCCATCCTTTGTCTCATGGCATAGTGTACAATCAGTTTTACCAGTTGTTGGATCTCTATAGGTTGATGTATGACACTTGCCGCATTTTTCTTTCCATCCCTTGATCCTGCCTTGCTTCTCAAAACTAAAATTCGGGATAGCGCACCACTTCTCCAGCATACCAAGTCCATTACCCCATCCCCCAAGAGCAGGACTCTTTCCAAGCTGCCCATGGTAGGAGCGCTCAACAGTGTCAGTTGCCTGAACAACAGAGAGGTTTATAAAGAAAACAAGAGCTAAAATTACTAGTACCATCAAAGTTTTTCTTGGCGTATTCACCTTTCATATCTCCTTTCCGGTTTAGCTTAAAACACAAATTACATCCGAAATAAACATTTATTTTCCGTCCATGTCAAGGAAAAATTTTATCTTACAATATTATTTCTTCATCAAAGAGGCGTTACCATTTTAATCTCCGCCTTCCTTTTAATGGATTGAAGCCAGGCATCAAATATCCTTTTTTCCTTTGCCATAATAAGCCTTTGTTTAAAGGCCTGTTTTTCTTTATCAAAAACCTCTTTATCAATGCCCTTCTTATCAAGCCATCTTACAAGGTAAACCTTATTATTTACCTCAAAAACCTTATCAGGGTATCTTTTTTCAGATGAAAGAGAAAAAATCGCCTCGGACAGTTCTGGCGCGGAGCCAATCTTTGGTGTAGTCTCTTCCCTGCTAAAAAATTCCGTTTCCTCTACCTCTAAGCCCTTATTGCTTATAAGTTCCGACCAGTTAGCACCACTCCTTAGTTCCTCAAGGTAACGCTCCGCAGTATTTTTGGCCGCCAATAAAGAGAGATGTTCTTCAAAATCCTTATCCAATTGTTCCTTAACCTCTGTCATTTCCGGGATATAGGATTCCTTTATATCGGCTATCTGGATTATATAAGAATTCCCATTGTATTGAATAACCTCACTTATCTCGCCTTCCTCCAGGGAGGCTATTGACTTTGTAAGCTTTTCATCATTGCCTATCCCTGGTATAGGCCCGCCCCTTACAAAATAGTCAGTCTCTTCTGATTTTAGCCCAAGCTGGCCCGCATATGTGCTTATATCAGCACTGTAAGGCATCTGATCAAGCGAATCCAATGCCCTTTCGTGGGCTAAATCCTGTGCTATAACCCCCTTAATGTTTGCCTCAATTTCATCCCTCACGTCAGTCAATGCCTTAACAGACGCACTTTTTTTATCTTCTACCTTAATTAGGTGCCATCCAAACTTCGTTCTTACTGGCTCGCTTACCTCGCCATTCTTAAGCGAAAAAGCAGATTCTTCGAAGGGTTTAACCATTTGACCCCTCTTAAAAAAACCAAGGTCTCCGCCCTCTGACGCGCTGGTATCCTGAGAATACGTTTTAGCCAGCGATATAAAATCCTCCCCTCCGGTAATCCTTTTTAATAGCTCAAAGGCCTTCTCTTTTATCTTTTCATCCTCAGTTGCAGAAGCGTTAGCTTCTACCTTAAGCAATATATGTCTTGCCTTTACCTGCTCAGGAGTTGTGTATTTTTCCTGGTTTAAATCATAGTAATCCACTATCTCCTTCTCGGTAACATTTACCTGACGTAAAAAATTAGATGGAGCAAAGGTAAGGTATGATATTTTTATCTTTTCCGGCACCCTGTATCTTTCTTGATTTTCCTTGAAATATTTCCTCTTTTCTTCCTCCTTCACCTCCATTTTCCCCCTAAATTCCTCCGGCTTAAAAGAGACAAAGGCGATACGTATTTTTTCCTTTTGGTACGTGTAATAACTTAAAACCTCCTCATCTGTTAAAGGAAAAAAAGATTTTATAAAATGATTAATTTTATCGCCTAACAGTTCCAAGCGGATGCCTGACTCAAAATCACTTGGTTCCATTCTATTATAACTCAATAATGACCTGTATCTTCCCTCATCAAATTCGCCATTAATCTGGAAAGCAGGATATGAGAGTATGGCCTCTTCTATTTCTTTATCGGTAATTTTTAGGCCAAGTTTGGCTGCCTCCTGACTGATTAATCTTTTGTCTATGAGCCTATCAAGTGCCCTTTGTTTTATTTGGAAGACCTCTATAAGATTATCGCTCCAATAATCCTTGTATTGTTTCTGTAATGCGTCAAGCATTTCCCTATAAACTGCATCGTACTCGAGCCCGGAGATAAGATCACCATTAACATAGGCTATTTTTGAACCTGGTCTTTCTCTGATTGCGCTTACACCCCAGAATACAAATACAACGGCAATAAGGCCTATCATAACCTTGATCATAATAGACTTGCTTTGATTTCTCATCATTGTCATAAACATAAGACTAAAAACCTCCTCTAATTAGAACTCAATACCTTTTCTTGCCTCTATCCCCTTTTGATACGGATGTTTGATCTCATCTATTGAAGAGACAAGATCGGCCTTATCAATTAGTTCTTCGGGGCATTTTCTTCCAGTTAGTATAAGTTCTAAACCCTCTGGTTTTTTATTCAAAAGATTTAACACCCTTTCCAATGGGATCAGGTTGAAACTGAGGGCAACATGTATCTCATCTAATATCAAAATATCGTAATTTTGATTTTCCATCAGCTCCTCTGCCTTTGATAAGGCCTTATCAGCCTCCTCGAAATCTATGGGCGATGGATTTTTTGGATCAATAAGCTCTGTTGTCCCATACCTGAAGAGATCAACGCCAAGCTTTTCAAGGCTATTAACCTCCCCGTAATCCCATATCTTCATAAAATGAATAATGGCAACCCTAAAATCATGCCCGACCGCTCTCATAGCTAAACCCAACGCAGCCGTAGTCTTTCCCTTACCATTGCCTGTGTAAATGTGTATCATTCCAAAATTACTTTTTTCTTTCACCAAAACCCTCGACGACCTTTTCTGGCTCTAATTTTAATTATTTATAGGCTCCATAAGGATAAACAACATCCTTTGCATTGTTTTCATCTCATATTGCGGAACAGTCGGAAAAAAACTTTCATGAGCATAATGATCCCCCTGTTGAAATGTGCAATTATTTTCAGGAAATTCTTACGTAGCATCTGACAAGCAGATCTAATAAGTATATGCATGAGGGAGGCTATGTATAGGCTCTATAAAAATGTTTTATTTCTATAATATGAGGCTAAGTTTTTCTACATTATGATAGAAGCATAACTGATATGTATTAAGTACACATGCTTATATACAAAAACCAAACCCTAAAGATAGCCCGCGTACCATTATGAGCCTATTGCCCTTACAACCTCTGAGAATCCCTGGGGATCTGTTACAGCAATATCTGCAAGAACCTTCCTGTCTAACGCAATACCCTTTTCCTTTATTCCCCGTATAAGTCTGCTGTAAGAGAGGCCGTTTTCATGGGCAGCTGCATTTATGCGCACTATCCATAGTCTCCTGAAATCCCCCTTTCTCTTTTTTCTATCCCTGTAGGCATACTGGTTGGACCTCATTACTGCTACAGCGGCAGTCTTCAGGAGGCTGCCCCTTCCGGCCCTGTATCCTTTAGCCTGTTTGAGGATCTTTTTTCTTCTCTGTCTTGATTGCGGTGCGTTTGTTGCTCGTGGCACGATTTTACCTCATAGTATTTTTCATGTTATAGATAAGGGACGAGTCTGGCTGCCCTTTTTGTGTCTGCCTTGCTGAGGAGGGTGGATTTCCTCAGGTTTCTTTTCCTCTTTGTTGACTTTTTGCTCATGATGTGGCTTGCAAAGGCCTTGTTTCTCAGGAGAGCTCCTGAAGCGGTCTTTCTGAACCGTTTCAAGGCCCCCTTTTTTGTCTTTATCTTTGGCATTCTATACGTACCTATTTTGGTATGATTAGCATGAAGAGGTCTTTTCCCTCTATCCTGGGGGCGACCTCCAGGGTTCCCGTGTCTTCAAGTTCCTCTGCGATAGTGTTAAGAAGGGTCATGCCCAGGTTAGTCTGTGATCTCTCTCTTCCCCTGAATATCATGGATATCTTTACCTTATCGCCCTGGGCGAGGAATTTTTTAATGTTTCTCACCTTTACCCCTATGTCATGTTCCTGGGTAAGGGGTCTGAGTTTTATCTCTTTAAGGTGCTGGGATTTTTTTACCTTGCCCCTTGTCTTTTTTTGTTTATTGTATCGTTTCTTTCCATAGTCCATGATACGACATACAGGGTGCTGCGTATCAGGGGCTACCTCCACCAGGTCCAGGCTTTTTTCTGCGGCTGCAGCCAGGGCCTCTTTTATGGGTACCAGGCCAAGCTGCTTGCCCTCTACAGAGATGAGTCTTACTGTGGAAGCCTGTATTTGTTCGTTAACCCTTACGAGGGGTTTTTTAGAAATGGCTACCTCCTGTAT
>CAYMVB010000333.1:0-3313 GCA_964393665.1 uncultured Desulfobacteraceae bacterium
ATCGAACTGGTAATTGCCCAGGTTGATCTCGTCAGGAAGAAGGATGTATTGTAAGCCATGCTGTACAGCCACTGAAAGATACTCCCAGGCATAGTCCATATTTCCAGTCTGCAGAAGAGACACTAATTCCACTGATTTTGGCCGGATATTTTCCTTTGGGCGGTTTGCAATCGTTTTGTCATAGAGGCCTGGTATTGAATAATATTTTTCTGCGAGCTGCAAAACCATAAGGGCACGGTAGCCGCATGGGTCAAGATTGGGGTCGGAATGCCCCCATATAACCCCATCTCTTCTCAGGATTTCATACCAATTTTTATCATTAATTTCACCTGCATATTTGCTTTTATCCGTATAACAGAGGACGAGTTGATTGGTGGCGAAACGGATGTTCCAATCCGCATAGTTTGGGATAAGGAGCTTGTCGATCACCTTGTAATCGGCAGATGCCATAATATCACAGGGTTTTTTAAGATCTGTGATCTTTCGGGCGCATTTCTGACTTCCAGCGGCCTCTCGAAGCACATCTACCTTGGGGTATTTTGCCTCAAATTGTTTTTCCATCTTAGCAAGGGGGATGGTCAGGCTTCCTGCATTAAATATGATAACCTTTCCGGAGGGTTCTCCTGCCAGGGCTTCATCTTGGTGGCAAATTATGCCAGCCATAACAATAGATAACAGTATTAACATGGTTGGATTTAGTAATTTTTTTATTTTCATTGCCATTCTCCTTCTTCTAATAATTTTATTTATAACAGCTTATGCCCTCTTTACACTCATCCAGTAAAAAACCAAAAATAATAGGCTCACTATTTAGAAAACATGAACATCCATAGCCTTAAAGGTCAAAAATACCTTCATGCCTTGTTTTAGCCCCATATCAAGGAATGAGCGTCTTGTAATTGCAGCAACAAATGGAACGCCGATGTCCACTGTGATTCTGACTATTACACCTGCATTAGAAATGTCCCGTACTTCCCCCTGAAAGGAGTTTCTGGCGCTTGACTCAATGGGTGTTAATGACACGAGAATATCTTCCGGCCTGATAGAAAAATAGACCTCTCCCTCCCTTTTGTCTGCGGAGCTAAATTTTAGTCCATGTATACTAATGTTAGCTATGCCATTATCAGCCTTGGATTCCCCGCGAAAGACATTGGTTACACCTAAAAATTCCGCTGTAAATGGGGAATTGGGCTTCCTAAATACCTCACTTGGCTCTCCAACCTGTACAATTTCTCCATGATTCATGATTGCCATTTGGCTTCCTAACAAAAAGGCTTCGTCAAAGCTATGTGTCACGTGTATCATTGTGGTAGAGGTTAGGGCATGTATTTTTCTCAATTCCTTTCGAAGCTTTGTCCTTGTTTCGCTGTCGAGGGCACTCAGGGGTTCATCAAGTAAAAGTACATCCGGCTCCATAATTAAGGCACGGGCAATGGCTATCCTTTGTTGCTCTCCTCCACTCAAGGTGCCGGGATGACGGTGCAATAAATGACTTACTCCAAGAAGCGTTGCCAGCTCATCTATCCTGCGCGACATATCTTGTTTACCGAAGTTTCTTGATCTAAGTCCGTATTTGATATTCTTTTTTACAGTCAAGTGCGGGAAGAGCATATAGTCTTGATATACCATACCGATGTTTCTTTTCCTGGGGGGCAACCTGGTAACATCTCTACCATTCAGATATACCCTACCTTTGTCTGGCGGGTATATACCGGCTATTGTCTCCAAAAGGATGGTCTTTCCGGCGCCGGTAGGACCCAGTATCATTAAATATTCGCCGGTTCCGATGTTGATGGAAACATCCTTTAAAAAGAATTCACCTAAGTCCTTTGATATATTTTCTACTCGTATCATTTTTTCCCTAAAAGACGCGGGCAAAGCCGCTAAATTTTTCAAATATAAAAAGTGAAATAAGAGAAATCACGATCAGTATAGTTGCTGAGGCGATGGCAAGCGGCAGCTCTCCGCAAGACATGTTTAAATACAGTGAAATAGGCAGTGTCTCTGTCTGCAGCCTTGTGGACCCGGCAACCATTAAAGCAGCACCGAATTCACCAATACCTCTGCACCAGGTTATTATGGAGCCGGCCATCAGGCCGTTTTTTGCCATCGGTAATGTTACCCTCCAGAATGCCCCTCCTTCAGTGGATCCAAGTGTCTGGGCAACATATTCGTATCGTGGGTTTATCCCCTGAAATGTCGACCTTAGCACGCGGAACATGAAGGGCATATTCACAAAGAACTGGGCAAGGATTATACCCAGGGGAGTGAAAACAAATTTAATTCCTGCATCGGCAAGACCCTTTCCAAATGATGTTGTGCCAAATAGAATCAATAGCGCGACACCGGCAACCAGCGGTGGCAATGCCAGTGGTACATCCAGAATGGTATTGACTATATTCTTGCCTGGAAAATCGTACCTTGCCAGGGCATAGGCCGCCGGTACTGAGACAAAAATGCAAAAGATAGTCGATACTACAGAGGTCATAAGACTTAGCCTGATAGCAAACTGTATCTCGCCTGACAGGAGACTCTCTATCATTGCTTGCGGGGTCGTGTGAGTAACGACACCGATGAGCAGAACAACAATGAAAGCGGCGAGAACCAGGCCGAATAATATAGTTATTATCTTTAAGCTTGATTCTCTCAGTCTGCTAATAATGCTCTGGTCTTTGGGGTATTCCTTTATTTCGCTCGTATTCAATTTTGTTTCCAGCATGTTCGTACCATCCTTTTCTCACACTGTACCTGCGATCAAAATCAGGCATGTAAGGCTTTATATCCAGCAGGGGCGTTTCATCAATGATGTCAACCTCGCTGATCCTCAGGATATTCCCATTTACTTGATCCAATCGTACAACTGATATCCCTATGGGATTGGGCCGATTGAAATGCCGTATTGAGAAAATCCCCCTGTCTTCATCATCCAGAAAGGGACTTGTTACAAGAGAGAAGCCTTCAGCCAGGTGAAAATGATAGATAAGGATGAGGTGAGAAAAACCAGCGATATTCTTTAGACCCTCGCCGTACTGAGGGAAAACCTCTACCTCCCCTCTGCTATCCGGGTTGTAGATGCCCTGGATAGGGGTAGCTGACTTCTGTTTAAACGGTGTGTGTATGATGCCTATAGGCTCATATGTTACAGGGCTCATGGGCTCCTCTCACCATTTGGCCACGTTATCTGATTGGAAACAAATTACTTCCCCTCCTCCCCATATTTCGGGTTGGGATATGCTACAAAGCCATGCTTCTCAAAGATACCCTTACCCTCTTGAGAGGCACAGAAGTCCACAAACTTTTTGGCAGTGTCCGG